>CBDUWG010000147.1:0-5203 GCA_965370845.1 uncultured bacterium | reverse complement strand
GAGTGTCGATTCGGTCCGAGCAGAGATGCAAGCCTTTTTGACGACGATTGTAGGTGTGAAAGACATCGGCAGCGACCAGATCGAAGGTAAGAAAGAGCTGGTGTTGAAATTCGACTATGAACGGCTCGCCGAACTCGGCCTGACCGTTCAAGATGTTGCCGGCGCGGTACGCACCGCCTACGATGGCACAATCGCAACATCAATTCAGACAACGGACGAAAGGCTCGATTTCCGCGTCAAGGTGGATGATTCGTTTCAAATAGATGAAGGATTTCTGTTGCAGCTTCTCATTCTCAGCTCACAGGGCCGGTTAATCCGTCTTGGCGATGTGGCCAGAATCGAAAGCCAGGAAGGCAAAGCAAATATAAATCATCACAATGGCAACAGGGCAGTTACGGTTACCGCGAACGTTGACGAGGAGGTCATCATATCCTCGCAGGTTACCAGCATGGTCATGGACGAATTCAACGATGTTCCGCAACGCTTCCCCGGCATATATCTCCAGGTGGGAGGCGAAGCAGAAGAGACGGTGATGTCGCTTGATGATCTCACCATGGCCTATGCAATGGCGATCCTGTTGATCTATTTTATCCTGATCATGCTGTTTAAGTCGCTCTCGCAACCCTTTGTGATACTTTTAACGGTTCCGTTTGGAATAATCGGAGCCCTGCTGGCCTTTACAGCGCACGGGATTCCATTGACCTTCATGGGTATTATCGGGATCATCGGCCTTTCCGGCGTTGTGGTGAACGACAGCATCGTGATGGTCGATTTCATCAACAAGGCTTCCTCTAAACAATCTGCCTCTACTGCAAAACAGATGATCGCTGCCATCGCCACAGGAGCTAAAAAGCGTCTCCGCCCGGTGATTTTAACCACGGTCACAACCGTAGCCGCCGTGATGCCGACCGTTTATGGCATCGGCGGGTCTTCGCAGATGATCGTTCCCGTTGTCATGGCAATGGCTTATGGTTTGCTTTTCGCGACATTGCTGACATTGATCTTCACCCCTTCGTTATATATGGTGAACATGGATCTGGGAAGAGTGTTTGGCCGGATAGCAAGAAGAAGGGAGCGCACCCGATGAAAATCATTTCTCCAATAGTGTCAGTCCTGTTTGTATTCATTGTATTCATCCCCCTCGCTTTCGGTCAGGTTGCTCAAGACATGATGGACGTCCAGAGCGTCGAGAATGGCCAGATGTTAACCCTGGTGCAATTTTTAGAACATCTCGAGCAAACGCATCCCCTGTTTGAACGTGAGCAGCTGAATGCGAAGATAGCCAAACAACAGCAGAAAAGTTTGACCGGCGCGGAAGACTGGACCGTTTCGTCCGGCGTGAATGTGAGCCACATGTCGTACTCACCAGCCGCTATGGGTCTTGAGAGCTCCAGCGGGCTATCCCTCGGCTGTAACGTTTCACGCCACTTGTGGAGCACTGGAGGGAATCTCTCTGCCGGCATCAACCTGGCGGCCAGCGCACTGGATTATTCTTCGGGGGATATCTACGCCTCGATACCAGGCGCCAATTACGACAATAGCATCTCTCTTTCTTACACACAGCCGCTGCTGAAGAATTGGAAAGGTGTCCTGAGCAGGCTTGAATACGACTTGAAGGCCGTCGAGATAAATCTTGAGGAAGTACAAGCTCTTGAGAATCAAGAGGATTTTCTGTCTTCGTCGGCGCTGAGTTTTCTGGATTGGGTTTTTTATATCACCAAGATGCAGATCGTACAGGAACGATTTCAGCTGAGCATGGAATCCCTCGACGAGATCCAGCAAAAAAGAGCGCGGAATCTCGTTGACGAAGTAGATGTCATCCGCTCAAAGAACTCGGTCAGTCTTTCCCAGCAGGATCGCGTGAACGTCCAGTTGAACCTTTCATCTCTTGTAGAACAGCTGGCCATTCTCGCGCAAGATACAGAACTGGCAGACAAGAGCCCTCAATACAACCTTTATGAGATTCATAAACTTCCGGAGCTCAAAGAGGTGGTCGAAGATTTCCAACAGAATTCGCGGTTGCTGGGGCAACTCAAGCTGAGCTTAAAACAGCTCGAGATCGCCAGGAAGGGAAACGAGGAATCGATAAAGCCCGATCTCTCCCTTACCGCACGGGTAGGCACGAAACAGTCCGATGACAGTTTCGGAAATGCCCTGATCATGGACAAGCCTGAAGCGATCTTGGGTTTAACCTACACGTTTCCGCTAAAAAATACCCAAGCGCAAGCTGATTTAATGGCTATAGATCTCCAAATTGACCAACTGAACGCCCAAACAAGAGAGCTGGAGATTACCCAGATATCTATGCTCAGCAACATCTGTATTCAATTAGAGCAGATGGAAGAAATTCTGAAACTCAACAGGCTGCAGATCGACTTGGCCAGGCAAAAAACGGCGGAGGAGCAAACGACCTATAACCGCGGACGCGGCGATCTCACCTATGTCATCCAGAGTCAGGATGAGGAGGGGGGCGCAAAACTGACATATGCCTTGAACGCATTGACGTATCAGAAACTCTACATTCAGTATCTGGCGCTGACGGATCAGTTGTTGTTAAGTGAATAGGCCGGTGTTTTGCGGGGATGAGTGCGAGGATAAAGGCATTGAAAATCGAAAAGCGGAGATTTGCCCATCACCAACACTTCCCGAGGCGGCGATGCTCGCCTTATGGCACCGTTTTCCGGTTTCGAGGGGCGTGACGGTAATCGGAAATCGTTCGACGGAGATTTTCAACTTTAATCAGTGTCGTGAATGTGCTTGACGACAGACGAACTTCGACCAACGACGGATGTAAAGTGCTTTGCTACTGACAATCGATTCACCCATCCGACAACAGGAGCCTCTGCGGGGCGAAAACAAACATTTAAGAACGGCACATCAGGGGTGATTTCTACCATGGTCGAAAAAGGGTTGCTCCAATGGCTTATAGACGGTGAGCCCTGGGTGATCTATCGAACTCAGCTTGATCTGTTGGGAAAGAATGGAGGTGATGCCGAGGTCGTGGCAGCAGCTCGATGGCGGCTGGTGGTGCAAGGACACCGGGCAGCCCGGCGGAGCGCGGGAGAAGGAGCCAAGCTGTCCCTTCGCCACCATGTTCATTCTTGGGGCTTTAGCTCAGCGTTCCGAACTCGTCGATCAGGAAGCGTCTCGAAAAGCAACGACGTTCCTTTTGGATTGCTGGGCCAATCGCGGGCGAGTTAAATATCCCGGACATGACAGCCAGATCGAATCAGGTTGGGAGAAACTCAAATATCCATTTACCGACTATCGCATTTTAAAGTTCCTGGACGTCCTGTCCAGTTTTCCGGCGGCCCGTGGAGATCCCAGGATCAACGACATGCTGACGCTCCTGGGGTCCAAGGGGGACGAAGAGGGCCGTTTTCGTCCCGAGTCCGTCGTTAAAGTGTGGACAGACTTTGACTTCGGCCAGAGAAAAGAGCCTTCTCGGTGGCTGACGATGTTGGCCTGGAGGGTGATGGGCAGGTGCGGGGGAGAGTTGTAGACGGGTTGATGGAAGCTGTTTTGTGATTGTGGAAGCTGGTGGAAAAGGCAGATCCTGGATGGAACTGGATCCTAGATCCTGGATGCTGGATGAAAAGACAGAGCCGATCCTTGGTCCTGGATGCTCGAGGCTAGTAATGAAGCTCGAAGCTCGTGAGTCGACGATCGGGAGTTCGCATCGGCAACAGTAGTTATCGAGACTTGTAAAAGCAGAGCTCAAATAACTTTTCCATTTCGCACTTTTCACTTTGCATTTCTTTTTCACTCAAAATACTTCACCGCATTCTGAAATATCTGCAACCCGGGGCCGTGCTCCGGGATTTTTTGTCCCTCTCGCTTATATTTCTCTTTCAGCCACGGCCAGTGGGGCAGGTGGGTGAAGGCGATTGCTCTCTCCGGATGGGGCATCAAGCCGAGAAGCCGCCCGGTTTCGTCGGTTATGCCGGCGATGTCCCCCAGGGAGCCGTTGGGGTTGGGTTCCAGATCGAGATGGGCGCAGATTTCCCCTGCGGTGTATTTCAGGGCGATGAGCTTCTTTTCGTGTAATTCTTGAAGTACTTCTTCGGGAGCGTAGAATTTCCCTTCACCATGAGCAACGGGAAGGGAGGTTTTTTCGATGTTTCGCAGCCACATGCTGTCGCTTTCCACCTTAAGATCCACCCATCTGACCAGATAGCGTGCCGATTTGTTGTGGACCAGGGCCACCTGCCTTTGACCATAGTCGTTTCCCAGAGCAGGCAGCAGGCCGAGATGAACCATGATCTGAAAGCCGTTGCAGATACCGATGACCAGATGGTCTTTCTGGATGAAGGATATCACCTGTTCCCAAAGATGGTTCTTGACCCGGTGGGCAAAGGCGTTGCCCGATCCGGTGTCGTCACCATAGGAGAAGCCGCCGGGAAAGACCAGGATCTGGTAATCGTCCAGGGTCCTGTGTCCGTCGACCAGATCGTTGATGTGCACGGTCTCGGCCCGGGCGCCGGCCAGCTCGAAGGAAAACCTGGTCTCCTCCTCGCAGTTGATGCCGTATCCGCTGAGCACCAAAACGTTCGGCTGCGCCATGATCAATAATCCCTAAAAGCTGACCTGTACGACCGTAGGGCGGCTTCCAATGCCGTGCTGATGACCGACCCTCCCGTCAGGCCCTGTATGGTGATACGATTATCAGAGGTAACCGTCCCCACCTTGGCGAAAGGGATGTCTTTCAACTTTTCTTCGAAAGCATCTTCGTTATCAGGACAGATGGTCACCAGCAGCCTTCCCTGACTTTCCGAATACAGAGCGAAATCGTCTCGGGAGACGGATCCGGGCAGATTCTCCAGGGTGATCTCCATGCCCAGCATGCCGCCCATGGCCGTTTTGGCCAGAGCCACCGCCAGCCCTCCGCGATGGACGCTTTGGGCTGAGGCGATCAACCCCTCCTGAAGGCAGCGGAAGTACGCCCGGTACAGTTTCAGATTCTTTCCCGCCTCCACCTGGGGCACGGAATTGCCGATGAATTTTTCTCCTCTTTGATCCCCCAACATGGTGTAGTACTCCGAACCGCCCAGTTCGTCGAGTGTTTCCCCCATGAGATAGACCAGGTCCCCGGGGAACTTGGCGTCCGGGGAGACGGTTTTGGTCACGTCCTCCATGATCCCGATAGAGGAGATGAGCAGCGTGGGCAGGACGGAGATCCTGATCTCTTCCCCGTTTTCGTCAT
>CBDUWG010000146.1:0-5203 GCA_965370845.1 uncultured bacterium | reverse complement strand
AGTATAGCCTTTTTTTACAGGCTCGACTACCCTTTTCTACAATATAGCAAGCTTGTTAAAGCAAAGACAATGCGAAAACAGAGACTCGAGACTCGGGGATGGGGGAACGAGGATCAAGGATCCAGGATCGGTTTTTCTTTTACCAGTATCCAGCATCTTCTCCCACGATCACGATTCGCGTGCCTTATTGATCTCGTCCCGCAGCCTCACCGTCTCCTGGCGGGCCCGGCGGGCGAAATCCCGACCGTCGGAGGCGTAGATGACCGACCGGGCCACGTTGACGATGGCCAGCTCGCCGCAGTCATCAACTCCGTTCCTGACGGCCGCGGCCAGGTCGCCGCCCTGGGCGCCCACCCCAGGTATCAAAATGGGCAGATGGGGGGCTATTTTCCGGACTAGTTTCAAGTCTTCGGCCTGGGTGGCCCCCACGACCAGCCCGCAGGAACCGCGCCGGCTCCAGTCCACCACCCGGCGAGCCACCTGTATAAACAGGGGACTTCCTCTCACCGGCAACTGTTGAAAGTCATCCGCGCCGGGGTTGGAGGTGAGACACAGGACAAAGGCGCACTTTTCATCGAACTTCAAAAAAGGCTCTACGGCATCGAAGCCCATGTAAGGATTTACGGTTATAGCGTCGAAGCCCAGATCCTGGAAAAAGGCCCGGGCATACATCCGGGCCGTGTTGCCGATATCGCCCCGCTTGGCATCGGCGATGACCGGAATGCCCTGGGGGACTAGCCGGCAGGTCTGGCGAAGTGTCAACCAGCCCTTTTCTCCCAGGGCTTCGTAGAAGGCCACGTTGGGTTTATAGGCGCAGACCAGGTCGGCGGTGGCCTCGATGATGGCCTTGTTGAAGACCCCGACAGGATCCTTTTCCCGCAGAAGGAATCGGGGAATTCGCTCCATATCCACGTCCAGGCCGATGCACAGCAGGGAGTTGTTTTGGCGAGTGGCCTGGCGGAGTTTGTCAGTGAAAGTCATAATGTGCACCGTTGCGATGTTGTGTGGAGACAAAGAAACTAGATCCTGGTGAAAGGCAAGAGGAACGGGATTCGGGGCTCGGGAAACTACCGACTGCCACCCTACACCATACCCTACCCCGGGCGAGCGCCGCTCGCCCTCACTCGCCCCTACATTTTTATTCTATTGCCATTGCTATTGCCACTGCCAACTGCTACTGAAAAAGGCCGTCCTCACAGGAGTGAGGACGCTACTACTACTACTACTACATTTTTTGATCTGCCTACTGCCGACTGCCAATTGCCTCCTGCCGACTTTGCTTTTTACTGCCATTGCCATTTTGTTTTCCTGCCAACTGCCGACTGCTTACTGCTTACTAGTTTTTTATTGCCATTGCTATTGCCACTGCCATTCTCTCTGAACTCTCCAAACTCTCTGAACTCTCCGAACTTTATGCCCGCTTTTCCCCAAGAGGATTTATCCTGTCGGTGATCCACTTCCAGATCTCGATCTTGCCCTGATTGGTTTTGGCCGAGAACAGGACGTACCGGTTTTTATCTCGGCGGAGGGTTTTCCGAGCCACATCCAGAGCCGCCCTGGCCTTTACCTTGGACAGCTTGTCCGCCTTGGTGAGCACAACCAGGGTGGGAACTTGGTAGAAATCCAGCCATTCGTTCAGCTGTTGATCGCTCCCCGTGGGCTCGCGCCGGCAATCTACAAGATGGATCACGCCGAGCAGGATCTCTCTTTGGTGAAGGTAGGGTTCAACCAAATTGTTCCAGCGGTCTCTGAAATTCTTGGCCACTTTGGCATATCCGTAGCCGGGTAGGTCCACGAAGAAGAGGTTTTTGTTCACCAGGAAGAAGTTGAGCATGCGGGTCTTACCCGGGGTCGAGCTGGTCTTTGCCAGTCGCCGGCGTCCCAAGAGAGAATTGATCAGGGACGATTTGCCCACATTGGACCGTCCGGCAAAGGCGATTTCGGGAAAACCCGCTTGGGGTAGTTTGTCCAGCGAGACGACGCTGGTGATGTATTCCGAAGAGGTTACTTTGAGCATAAGAGTTGTCGAAGAGTTGTTCCTGTTTTCTGAATCGAAAAGGTCGTTGGCACCAGGAAGGGGAAAGGTTGCCGAAAAAAGGAGTGGACTTAACCGGTAGGAGCGGATGTCAGAGCAAATTCCAGCACCTGGTCCATATTCTCCACCAGCTTGATGTCCAGACCTCGCTTCGCCTCGCCGGGAAGCTCTTTGACGTCCTTGTCATTTTTCTTGGGGAGAAGCACGGTCTTGACGCCGGCACGCTGGGCGGCGATGACCTTTTCGTTCAGCCCTCCCACGGGCAGGATCCGTCCCCGAAGGGTGAGCTCGCCGGTCATGGCCACATCGTGTCGCACCGGCCTTCCGGTTAAGGCCGAGACCAGGGCAGTGGCAATGGTGATGCCCGCCGAGGGGCCATCTTTTGGTATTGCCCCTTCGGGCAGATGGATATGGACATCGAATTTGCTGTAAAAATCCGGTTTAATACCCAGGAACTTAACCCGAGATCGCGCATAGCTAAGGGCTGCTTCGCCCGATTCCTTCATCACATCGCCCAGTTTTCCGGTGAGAATGAGATTTCCTTTGCCGCGCAGCAGAATAACCTCTACAGTGAGAATTTCGCCACCCACCTCGGTCCACGCCAGACCGGTAGCCGAGCCCACGGCGTCCTGGGATTCCAATTCCCACTCCAAATATCGCGGGGGGCCCAGGTAAGTGGTCAGGCTCCTCAGGGTGATTTTCACCGACCCCTTGATCTTCTTGCTCACCACCTGCTTGGTCACCTTGCGGCAGATAGTGGCGATTTCCCGCTCCAGGTTTCTCACCCCTGCCTCGCGGGTGTACTGGCTCACGATACCGCTCAGCGCACCATCGCTAAAACTGAGAGTTTCGGCCTTCAGGCCGTGCAGTTTTAGCTGTTTGGGGAGCAGAAATTCCCGGGCGATCTTGAGCTTCTCGAAGGCCAGGTATCCCGGGAGGCGGATGATCTCCATACGGTCCTGCAGGGGCAGAGGGATGGACGGAAGGGTGTTGGCCGTGGTGATGAAGAAAACACTGGAGAGGTCGAAGTCCACCTCGAGGTAATGGTCGTTGAAGGTGTTGTTCTGCTCGGGATCCAGCACCTCCAGGAGCGCTGCTGAGGGATCGCCGCGGAAGTCCATGCTCATTTTGTCCACTTCGTCAAGAAGGAAGACGGGATTATTCGTCTTGGCCTTCCGCAGGCATTGGATGATCTTGCCCGGCATCGAGCCGATGTAGGTTCGGCGATGACCGCGAATCTCGGCTTCATCCCGGATTCCTCCCAAAGAGATACGCACGAAATTTCTGCCCAGTGCCCTGGCCACAGATTTTCCCAGAGAGGTTTTTCCCACTCCAGGCGGTCCCACCAGGCAGAGGATGGGTCCATGCACCTGCTTGGCCAGCTTCATCACCGCCATGTGCTCGACAATTCTCTCCTTGGGCTTTTTTAAACCGTAGTGGTCCTCATCCAGAATGTGTTCTGCCAACTGGATGCGCAACTTGTCCCTGGTCTTTTTCTGCCAGGGGAGAGAGATCAGCCAGTCAAGATAATTGCGCACCACCGTCGATTCCGGAGAGGTGGGGTACATCTTCTTTAATTTGCTTAGCTCTGAGAGGGCCTTTTCCTCCGCTTCCGGAGACATCTCAGCCTCATGGATCTTAAGGGCATACTCGGTGGTCTCAGCCGTCTCTTCCTCTTCTCCCAGCTCTTCTCTGATAGCCTTCATTTGCTGTTGCAGATAGAATTCCCGCTGACCTTTCTCCAGCTGGCTGCGGACGTGGCCGTCGATTTTCTCCTCGATCTCCAAGATCTGTTTTTCGGCAGCTAAGATTTTGGTGATCTCGACGAAACGCTCCCGAAGATTCCGCGATTGCAGGATGTCCTGTTTCACCTGGGGACTCTGGATGATATGAGCGGAGAGGGTGTCGGCTAAGCGGTGAGGATTCTGGATATTCCCGATGGACAGCAGGACCTCGTCGGGAATCCTGCGGTTTAACTTCACATATTCGGTGAATTGGGCGAGAGCGCTTCTGACCAGAGCCTGCGTTTCCGCGTCATTTTTCAACGGTTGTTCGCTTATGGGAGCAATCCTGGCCCGGAGAAACTCCTTGCTGCTGAGGAACCTCTTGATTTTTACTCTGACCAGACCCTCGATGAGAATTTTAATGGTCTCATTGGGCAGACGAAGTATCTGCAGGACGCGGGCCACAACGCCCACACGATATAAATCGTTCTTGTCCGGGACCTCCACGCTGGCATCTTTTTGAGTGCACAGCAGGATTTGTCGATCGAGCATCATCGCCTCTTGTAGGGCGGTGATGGACATTTGACGCCCCACTAGCAGAGGAAAGATCATGTATGGGAAGATGACCACATCCCGCAGGGGCAGAATGGGAAGCTTTTCGTGAAGTTCGATGCGCTCGTCTTCTCTTTTAATAGAAATCATGGGAATTTCACCGGACCTTTATGGTTATCCTCGGGTTGCCTGTTTCCGTCTCGGTGCTTTGGTGAGGATGGGTTGAGCCCCCCTGGTGATGACCTCTCGCGTGATGAGACACTGCTTGATTTTTGACTGAGAGGGAAGATGGTACATGATATCCAGCATAGCCCCCTCCATCGCCGAACGAAGTCCCCGGGCTCCTGTTCGCCTCTTGGAAGCATTCTGGACCACAGCCTTCAGGGCCTCCGGCTCGAAGGTTAACTGGACCCCTTCCATCTCGAAATACTTCTGGTACTGTTTGGTAAGGGCATTTTTCGGCTGCACGAGGATGTCCAGCAGAGCCTTTTCGTCCAGCTCGTCTAAGGTGGCTATCACCGGCAGACGCCCGACGAGCTCGGGAATGAAGCCGTATTTCAGGAGATCGTCGGTCTGGACCTGGGAGAAGAGATGGCCGGTTCTTTCCCCCTTTTTGCTTTTGATCGGGGCGCCGAACCCCAAAACCTTTCTGTTGCAGCGACGATCTATGATTTTTTCCAGGCCGTCGAAGGTTCCTCCGCAGATGAAGAGGATATCCTTGGTGTTGATCTGGATCAGAAGCTGTTCCGGGTGCTTTCGTCCTCCTTTGGGAGGAACGTGGGCTATGGTGCCCTCCTGAATTTTCAGAAGAGCCTGCTGAACGCCCTCTCCAGAGACATCGCGGGTGATGGAGGGATTGGCATCCCGTCGGGCGATCTTGTCGATTTCGTCG
>CBDUWG010000145.1:0-5261 GCA_965370845.1 uncultured bacterium | reverse complement strand
ATTTGACCGCAAACCCTCTGGGGTCTTCATAGGGGTGCACTGTCATGCTTTGGGCGGCCCACGGCGGGCCAGCCTGAATAATCAGCATAACAGCAAATACCGCGATGGCGCTTCGACCAATATAAGTAGGTCCCCTCATGGGTTATCTTCTCCAAGAAAAGAAATCGAAGATCGAGATCCCGAAGGTCACTCCCATCTCGAAACAGAGCCGGGATCAATATAGCACAGGTGAATGTCCCGGTCAACCATTTTGCACCGCCGCAGGACAGGAAAACTGGAGAAACGGGCGCTGGAAAGGTACCTGCCCAGGCTGAAGCGTGCTGTTGTTTTCCGCAAGCTTTCTGAATCAACCCGATGAGGTCCGCCGGCCCAAGGGGAATACGGGCAGGGGAAAATATTTATGATAAAAGAAAAATCGCTCGGCGGGTCCGGAAAGGTATATCTTCTTCGGCGTGAGGGACCAATGAGCGATCTTCGACTAAAGCCAATGCTTTTTGGGCAGAGACCAGCTTGTCTCCTTGCTCTCCCGGATTTCATCCCGCAGCACTCGCAGCTCCCTGCCCAAACGTGAGGGACCCCGCTCTGGTTTCACAATCGTGTAGGCCATTCCCCCGAGGCTCTTGATCACCAGCCCCGCTCGCAGCCGTGGCGCCAGAACCGAGGAGATGATCAGTTTACCGGACATCCCTTTTTGCAGATCGCAGAGCAACTGGAAACCTTTTTGGGTTTCCACCTCCAAAAGGCAAAGGTCGAAGTTGGGCATCAGGCAGGGACTATCGTCCATCTGCTGGGCCGGAAATCCCCCCAACGTCTCCAGCATCTCCAACACCGGCACTTCTCCGTACAGCTTTTTGAGCCTCCTTCGACGCCTGGTACCCAGCCGCTGGGGACCGGAGCAAATCACAACCTGGAAAGCCCACATCTCTTTAGGGCGCAGGCCGTGCCTTTTCCTCAAAAATCTGCCGAAGGCCAGAAGGACTGCTTCAGACGCCACAACTACATCCACTTGCCGATCCCGGCCCTTCTCATAGACAAGTTGAAAACGAGGCTCCCGATCCTCAGCGGACAGACCCAATCCCAGATCGTCCAGCTCCATCTGCCGGGGAACTAGCTCCATCACCTTCTTTTCGGCCAAGTGGCGGGCATATATACCGGAGGAGTAGCCACAGGGAATTTCCTTTCCCCCCCTGGTCTTAAAGATCTCGCGCCGCGATGGAGGGCTCAGGTTCAAACAGGTGGGCTGCAACATGTCATGCTTATCCTGGCGATACAGAAAGCTCAACAGCGCCCGGGGTTGACAGGTCAACCTCTGATCCAGATCCACCTTGATCAGAGGGAAGATCTGCGGCTCACCACCGCTGGAGGAATTAACCGCCCACTCAACGGGATGCTCGCCGTACAGGGCGCGAAAATCGCCCCGTTTTACCTGCTCCCAGAGAGGAGATAGGGTCTGGTAGGTGGCCACAGGAAAAGCCTGTTGGTATTCCTCCCAGTCGCGGATCATCCCGGCCCCGTGTTGATGACCATAGCGGCCTTGATCGTACCAGAACAATAGATCCCCCAGCACCCGTTCCTGCACCCTGCGGGCATCCTCCAGGGCCCAGCGCCATGAGGCCAGAAGAGCTTGTAATGTTTCCCGGTGTTCGGACATTATCGCCCCTGGAAAGTGATTCGTGGATCGGATATCGATGCTCGCAACAAGATCAGATCCCGGATCCTGAATGCTGGTTAAAAGCCGAGATTCGAGACTGGAGACTCGTTAAAAGAAAAAAGCGATCCTAGATGCTGGAAAGAAAACCCGATCCTTGATCCTAGATTCTGGATCCTGGTTGAATCAAAGACAATGCAAAAGCAGAGACTCGAGAAAGGAAAAACTGATGCTGGATGCTGGTTTGGAAGTTCGCGCTTGTCGAGGTTCGGTATCGGTATACTCTTAACGTTTGTCGTAAGTCGTGAATCGCATCTCGTTCGCGCTCCCTACTCAGCGCCTGCCGAAACCATGTGCACCACCTGCTGCGGGAAGGGGATCTCGATGCCGTTCTCGTCAAAGGCCTCCTTGATCTTGCAGGTGAGATCGCAGCGCACGGACCAATAATCCTCTTTTTTTGTCCAGGGACGAACCACCAGGTTAACGCTGGAATCGGCCAGCTCCGAGACCACAACTTGGGGGGCTGGATCAGAGAGTATCCTTGTGTCTTCTTTGATCAGGTTCATGACCACATCTATTGCCTTCTGGATGGAAGCCCCGTAGCCTATGCCCACCTCCACGCTGACCCTGCGAGTATCAAAGACGCTGAAGTTCTTGATGGTGTCTCCGAAGATCTTGCTGTTGGGCACGATGATCTTGACGTTGTCCGGCGTGGCCAACACCGTGGTGAACAACCTAATTTCTTTCACCGATCCGGCCACCCCGGCGGCATCGATGAACTCCCCGATCTTATAAGGGCGAAACAGAAGAACCATCACCCCGGCGGCGAAATTGGACAATGAACCCTGCAGGGCAAAACCTACGGCGAAGGTTGCGGCGCCCAATACGGCCACAAGAGAGGCCGTCTCCACGCCGAATTTGCCCAGCACGGCGATGATGACGAAGACAATGACCAGGGCGTATACCAGACTTCCGACAAACGAGACCAGCGACTCATCCGTCTTGGCTCTGATCAATACTTTGCGCACGACTTTGCGAACGATCCCGGCCACGATGCGGCCGATGATCAAGATGAGGATGGCGCCAATGACCTTTATGCCATATTCGGTGGCGAACACGGTCAATTGCTCCATGACTTTTTCCACGACGATCTCCTTTCACATCTGAGGGTGGCTAAATTAGTCCTTGAGGATGCTCAGATCAGTTTATAGGTCAGCCCCAGAGACAAGGTCTGCTTGAAACGTCCTCCCAGATCCACCTCCTTGTCATAGAGAAGCTGCATGTAGAGATTCACCATCAAGTACTTGGTGATGTCGGCCGTGAAGATATTCTCCCAGTTAACATCCGCAGACTTCCAGTATTCCTCATTGGGCAGCCCTTTCAACTCATCCGCCTGGGAACTGAATAGGGCCTTAAAAAGGGTGAGCTTGCTGGAGATGGTGATTTTTTCATCTGCCAGGGGAGATTGAAACTCGCTGACGAATTCGATGCCGCCATCGTTGGCAGTTTTGGTCTCCCGCTTGGCGCTCAGAGTATCCACCAGCACGTCACGGTTTACATACTGTCTCAGTCCCATGCCCAGCCGGGCCGTCCACTCCCGCTTCTCCTCCTTGATCAGAACCTTGATCGCTCCAAAGCTCTCGGTGAATTTGAGCGGATTGAGATAACGATCCTTCTCCAGGTCGCTGGCGTCGAGAAACTGGCTCTCCAGCTTGCCGGCGGTGAAAGGGTCCACGAAGCCCCCCAGGGTGAAGTTGAAGAGGGTCTCAAAGTCGATGAGATCCGTGGATTTGTCCGGCCTGGCCCATCTCTTGGTCTCCCTGTTCTGGCTGTGGGTCTGGCCAAAGGAGAGCTTGAGCGCGTTCTTGTTGTGAACTTTAAGATGGAGCTGGTTCTCCGCCAGAGAGTTGGAGTTGAAGGTCCAGGATAGAGCTCCGACCTCTCCGCCAGCCCAGTTATCGCTGTATGCCGCCTGGGTCATGGTCAGGTTAGCGTCCACGGACTTGGTCCAGGGATCAGCCACGGCGATCGAGGTCACTGTCAGGATAAACGTGACGGCCAGAGCGACAGTGGGTATTCTCATCGGCATCTCCCTTACTCAGGTGACAGAAAACATTTTATCCTCGGTTAAAAAAAGATTCGCCCTTGTATAGCCAAGTTCTGTTTCTATTTAACTCCGCGAATGCACTTGCAGAACCCATGATAGTTGGCGCAGATGCCGCCCATCAGGCAGAATAGACCCCAGAAGAGGGGACGGAAAAAGATGTGCGCCAAAATTGGCTTGGAGTGGGGTAAAAGATAGATACCCCAGGTGATCAAAACGCACCCCAGCACGACACAGGTATGGCCGAAAACGATGAGCGCCACGCGATCCTGTCGCCAGCCTAAAAAGCAGAGAGCGCCGCCGATGAGAAAGGGGACCAGGCCGATGATGCCATTGCCGCTTATGAGTAAAAATATCCCCAAAACGGCCAGAATGACCCCTAAAATGAAGCTGACAATACCACGTGGTCGCATGTATTTACCTCCTTAGTATCCGCTAATCTCTTCACCACCATGTTTGCTGAGAGCTCGGAAAAAAGACAACGCGATTTCATCTCTCCCCCAACAATTTCCCCAATACCCTGGCCACGAATCGGCGCTGGGAGGTCCGGCGCTCTCCAATAATATGCAATCCGATAAGCAAAAACCCCAGTAGAAATCCAGGGACGGTGATCCAGAAGACCGTTCGATCGTTCAAGTGCTGAACTGTCAAGAGACCAATGACAACGACGACAGTACCCCCCAAAACTAAGAGGAGTTTGTTAAGATCCACTCAATAGGTCTGCGCTTCTCATCCCGGGTCAGCAGATCGCGAACGAACTGCTCTTCTTCATCGCTCAGGTCGGATTTCATCTCTTGACCCTGCCATTTGCGATTGCCAGTCACATGCTGTGAGCCCATGAAGACACTGCGTTTTCCCTCAATGTCCTATTATCCGTGACGAACAGCATGCGTATAGTAAACCAATCAACTCCAGACAACAAGAGTTTTTCTCCATTCAGATACAAAAAGAGACAAGCACTTCAGCGCTCGCCCCTTTTGTTCTGAAGTTCTGTTCTTTTTTCTTGGAATCAAAGACCTAACTGGATCGCTACTCCAGATACGGCCGAAGAACCCGGCTGCGGGAGATGTGACGGAGCCGGGAGATGGCCTTATTTCTGATCTGCCGTACGCGCTCCCGGGTTAAATTCAGCCGATCCCCGATCTCCTCCAAGGTCATGGAATCTTCCCGGTCGATGCCGTAATAGTATTTGATCACCTGCGACTCGCGGGGATCCAGTGTATCCAAACTGGTCTTGACCTGAGAGATCAGGCTGTCTTTCCACAGGCTTCGATCTGGCGCCGGCTGACTGCTGTCTACCAGGAGGCTCTTGAGATCCTCCTTGCTGTCACTTCTCAACGGAGCATCCAGAGAAAGGTACACCTTGGAGAGGGCCAGGGTGCTGGATACATTTTCCTCCTCGGTCCCCAGCTTCTTGGCCAACTCCGCACATTTGGGGTCTCTGTGCAGCAGCTGCTGCAAACGGCTGGACTCCCGCTGAATTTTGTGCAGCTGGCCGATCTTATTCTG
>CBDUWG010000144.1:0-5295 GCA_965370845.1 uncultured bacterium | reverse complement strand
ACCAAGATGCCTGCGCCGGCCCCGGAGAGCAGGAAAGGAAAGGGGGTGAGACAGATGATTTACTCTTCTCCAAATCTGGAGATAGTGGAGGAGTTCGAGGGCGACGATCAGTTTTACGCCCCCAAGGTCCCATGGCTGACCTTGGCGGCCTGTATTCTGATCACCGTGGGGCAAACCCTGGCTAAACCGTAATGGCTGAATATTAGCCTGTTGTGACCGGCAATCGGCCAGGGAGTTAAGATCTTGGCGGTGGACTGAGGTTCACCGCCAAGATTCGAAAAGGGGAGAGAGGTGGCCATGCAAGAGTGCCAGGTGCCATATCGCCGAAGTATCTATTGGAAGACAGACAAAAGAGAGGGCCAACCAGGAATCATCGTATACGCTTTTCGTGGTCTGATTCGGTTGAATGGGGTGGCCTCCCTGATCTGGGGGCTAATAGACGGTCATCACACCGTGGAGGAGATACTTATCGCCCTGAGGGAATATTTTCCCGATGTGCCCACGGAGAAATTGAGAGAGGATCTGGAGGATTTCTTGAGATTTGCCGGGGACAACAGCCTTATTCTGCGCAATTGGTCCCCTCTGCAACCCTATGAGGTCATTTCCGAGGAGTTGGTGCCATGATTGACCTGGCCCTGATTTCATCGCCCACGTCCAGCCCTTTAGCGGCCTCAGCAGCAGAGTTCGCCAGCACCCCGCCTCTTGGTCTGGCATACCTGGCTGCAGTAATGCGCAAGAACAGATATGAGGTGCAGATCGTAGATATGAACTTGAGGTGCTGCACTCCCAAGTATCTCCGTCGATTTTTAGCCATCAAACGGCCTCGAATGGTAGGAATCTCCACCCTGACGGAGTCCTACCCCAATGCCGTTCGTATCGCTAAAATAGTCAAGGAATTCTGCAGAGAAATTTCCGTGGTGGTAGGTGGTCCGCACGTCACATTTATGGCTGAGCAGGTGTTGAACCACAACTGTTTTGACTTTGTGGTATGTCGTGAGGGGGAACTTACCTTAATGGAGCTGGCCAATTACCAGCTTCGTGGAGACGGTCACCTGGAGGAAATACCGGGGCTCTGCTGGCGAAGCAGAGATGTAATACACAGGGCTCCACCTCGGCCCCTTATTGAGGGGCTGGATAATTATCCGTTGCCGGCAAGAGATCTTTTACTCATGGAAAAATACCATAATGCAGGAGCTCTCATCACCGGCCGAGGCTGTCCCGGCAGGTGTATCTTCTGTTCTGCTGGAGCCATGTCCGGCGGGCGTTATCGGAAGCGCAGTCCCCAAAATGTGCTGTCCGAGCTACATGTCTTGCGCCGGATGAAGGTCAGTTCCTTGATATTCGTCGATGATTCTCTGACCGCAAACCTGGAGAGACTGGACCGAATTCTCTTTATGATGGAGCGGGAGGGAATCGACCTGCCCTGGGCCTGTGAGTCGAGAGTGGACATCGAGGATCCGGCTTTTTTTGAGAGGATGGCCCGAGCAGGTTGCACAAATGTGCAGTTGGGAGTTGAATCCGGCTCTCAGCGGGTGCTGTCCAAGCTGGGAAAGGGGACGAATCTTGACCAGGTGCTGGCGGCTGTGGAGGGAGCCTGTCGGGTGGGCATCGGTCCTATGTGCAGTTTTATGATTGGGTTACCAGAGGATACGATGGAGACAGCCATGCAGACCATACGGTTTGCCGAGGAGCTCCAGAGGGACTATTATGCCCAGGTGGGGATTTCCATTGCCACCCCTTTTCCGGGAACTCCCATGTTTCGAAAAGCCCGGCAACTGGGGTTAACCATAAAGGAGAAGAACTACGAGCAATATAATCTACACACTCCCGTTATGGAGACCAAACATCTGAGCATCGAGCAGATTAGAAACCTGCATTTTGAATCGGTAGAACGGCTGCGCAGAACGGCCAGACCTGGAATGTGGAGTCTTTTTCCGTACCCACCCGACCTGAGTCGAAGTGAAGTCTACGATTTTCAGCAATATCTGTATTAAGATGAAAAAGGGCAGTATTGCTGATCTATAGTCTGATGGAAAAGGTCTCTGTTTCCATGGGGCGCTACGGGCTTTGGCAGATCATCTGTAATCCGGCAAGTTAATGGGAACTCCGTTTCATCTAAGGCCACTACTGGTATCCGCAGCTGCCAGTTTAATGTGTCATGTAGGTGGGGGCGCAAGCAAGAAAGCCTGTGGGGATGTGCCGACCAAGCACAGACACTTTACTGGCAATACAATAACATTGTTGGGCCGTAGAGGTTTATCAAGGCGCTATGGGGTCGTGATTGAAAAGGTGATGAGTTTAACGAACAGGAAAAGCAGGTCACAGTCCATGAAGAGGAGAGGGTACCGGTTGAGAGTGTATTCTCTTTCAGAGGGAGTTTGGCGAAAGCCATTTAGGGCATTCCTGTTTCTGAACATAAGATTATATGGCTCTTTTTTTGGGGCTATTCTCAACGGGATGCTTCTGGCCGTAGTCATAGCGATACTTCTCATCCATTGGTGGATCCGTGGATCATGTACAATCCTTTTCTGGACTCTTGGGCAGCTTCTTATCCTGCCTTTCTTGATGGCTGGAGAGGAGTTCTTGCACCTGTTGATTTTTCTTCAGAAAGGGCGGTTAACAGAAGCCCTGGATCTGGTCGTGGTGTATAAAATGACCTCCAGGGGGAGAAAACTGATCTGTTATGGCGGTGCTGTGCGTTTCAGGGGTGTACTGAGGCCGATAGATAAAATCCATATTTCGGCTCCCGGCCCCCTGGTCAGTCTGCTCCTGGCCATGGCCGTGTGGTTGATCATCTCCATGCATTCCGGATCGATTTTCGGAGAACCACTTCGCATCCAGTTTCTGCCCATCATCTTCTACTTACTCAGTTCACTATGGCCCTTTAGAACCGTTTTGCCCACGGATATGGTCAATATCCTCCGGGCCAGAAAGGAGGGCCATTTCAGCATGTGGCGAACTCTGGGGGCTTGCCTGGCCAGTCTGTGGTTGATCTGGATATCCCTGATCCAGCTTTTGCGGAGAAAGTAAGGTCATGAGATTTCGGTACCGTCTGGGAATAATGTTGTGCCTGATATTCGTTCTTTTCCCTCAGGCCCAGTCTTGCGCGAATGATCAGCGGCTCTGCTACTACATCGATGCCGCTTTGGACGAGAAGGAATTGCTGCTGCGTGCCCACCAGCTGGTCTTGGTCAGCAACTGGGCAAAAGAACCCCTGAACAGGTTGTATTTTCACCTTTTTCCCAATGAGTTTGCTGCCGTGAAGAGAACAGAGCTGCGGCGTTTGTCCGCCGGGCTGGATGCTTTTGAGGATCCCCTGGCCGCTTTTCCCCCAAAGGGGAAAGGCGGATATATAGAGATTCAATCCGTGCTGGTGGATGGGCAGGTCGCCGAATACGTGGTCCGGGGAACCTGGATGGCGGTTTTGCTGCCCCAGGTTCTTCCTCCCGGGGAGCAAACGGGGGTTGAAATCAAGTTCAGCACAAAAATTCCTTGTTTCAATTCCTATTTTGGCTACTGGAAAGGGATCTATACAATGGCCCTTTGGTACCCGCAGCTGGCTTTTCTGACATCTCGTGGCTGGTTGTACGAAGAGGGTGTCGACGTTCAGGAATCCCTGGCAAACTTTGCCGATTACCGAGTATGCCTGAGGTTGCCGGTGGGGTTAATGGTAGCCGCCACAGGGTGTCTGGAGGGAAGCAGACAGGAGCAGAGGGAAGTTTCAGTACAGACCTGGTCTGCTCGTCACGTACGATGTTTTGGCTGGGTTGCCAGCGTAAGTTTTCTGCTAGTCACCTCGTCGGTTCAAGGGGTGTTAGTTAGCTCATATTTTCTGCCCCAGCACAAAAAGCAGGGTCTTGTGGCCAGCACATATGCGCGCAGAGCCCTCGTGTTTTATGGGAACCGCCTGGGATCTTATCCGCGCGAACAGTATTCTGTTGTGGAAACCCATCTTACACTGGCCGGGCTCTCACTGCCAGGATTGTGCCTGATTAGCAGCTCGCTGTATGCTCTTAGCGGTATCAGCGACCTGCTTGAGGCAACCATAGCCCACGAGGTGGCTCATCAATGGTGGGGAGAAAAAGTGGATGCGCGAGAGCTATGGTTCTGTGAGGGATTCGCCAGATTTTGGGAGTCGGCCTATATGCGTGCTCATCACTTCGGCGATGGTTGGCTGATCAAAGGGTTCTTTCTTGGGCAGCAAATTTCTCACCTTCCTCTTTCATGGCCGAGTCACAGCCTCTATTTAAATCTGGCGCGTCTGGAGATGGAGGACAGGTGCACTCTTGTAGCCGGGCAATTTCGAGAGTCATTGAGCTACCAGGGAGCAGTCTATGCCAAGGTGCCCCTGGTTTTAAAGATGTTGTCCCATATTCTGGGGGATGAGGCCTTTCTCATTCTCTGCCGGAGATTGCTGGATCTACCAGATCACACCGTGGTAACCACCGATTTGTTAATGGATCTGGCGGGAGAAGTAGTTGGCCGGGACATGAGTTGGTTTTTTAAGCAGTGGTTTGAGTCCACCCAGCGGTGTGACTATGCCATCTCCAAGATGAGTTGCCGGCAAGCTGGCGATGGTTATATAACCCGTTTGCATCTGAACAAGAGAGGGAATGCCGTCATGCCCCTGGAAGTTAACCTTGAACTGCGGGATGGATCCCGGCTCAGGCGGAACTGGGATGGAAAAAGCGAAAAATATGAAGTTCAGTTTTTCTCAGCATCGCCGGCCAGATGGGCCAGCCTGGATCCCCGGAATCGGGTGTTGGACTTTCGGCCATTTAACAATTATTACCCCCGTAAGATGCCAGTTAAAATGTCATTATGGCCATTACCTAATGTTACTCCTGAAGTTAGAAATTGGCATATATCGCCTCTTCTACGCATCAGCTCAACGAGGGATGAGCAGGTAGGTATAAGCATGAATATGGGGGATATGATTCTGATGTGGGCGCCTTTTTGGTTCCAAAGGGAGCAGGGGCTAAAGGGAGAGGTCCGCCGAGGATGCCGTCGAGCTGAGTGGTTCTGGCAGGTCGGATACTCCAGAAGAGTTCGGCTGCTGGGTTCTAGAAGCCTGGTTGGAGCAGGATGCTCTTGGGCAGAGAGAGAGGGAAAAGTTGAGGGAACCGTGCGATGGATAAGGAGTCAATACCTCTGCAGGACACCATATCAAATTCTGAAGTTACAAGGCCGCTGCCGGAAAAAATGGGCAGGTGGAATCGATTAGAGTCTCCGCCAGGAGTTTCTCGTAGACCGTCGCAGAACAGTTTTTTTTCCCACTTTTGGCGATTTGTATCT
>CBDUWG010000143.1:0-5320 GCA_965370845.1 uncultured bacterium | reverse complement strand
CAAATGTATCCTGAGATTCAGACATGGCTCTTGACGGAATCAGGGCCAAAGCAGCACAGCTAAGACACAAGATCAAAGTTATTACAGTTCTGGTCTTCATCTCGCACCCCCTTTACAATCAAAATAGGATAGCCGAGAATCAAATGCAACCTCTAAAACTGACCGCACAGTTCAAGAGGGAAGAGACGGCGATGAGAAATAATAGTTTACACCCTGTTTATTAATGTACTCCAGATTTCAAATCTAACGCAGTTTATGCCTTTCTTTAAACAATCTAGATTTTTCCCAATTCTTCCGTAGCAACTATCGCATCTTTGGAATATCTACTATCAGGATAATTTGAAGTAAGACTACTATATGCTTCTCTTGCTCTATCATTATCCCCAGCAGCGTAAAAGCATCGACCAGCATTCAACAGACTTTCCGGAGCACCATAGAATTCTGGAAATTCTTTCGCCGCCCTCATATAGAACTCTCCGGCATCAGTAAATTGATTCAAATACTCGTAGCATGCCGCAATTCCAGTTAAAGAGCAAGCCTCAAAAAGCTTGTCACTATGGTATTTCTCGACATAGGTATTGAATGCAGAAATGGCATCTTGGTATTGTCCCAGTTTAAAATAACTATCTGCAAGCAGAATGACCGCAATACTGGCCTGCTGAGTATTCGAGAATTGATCAAGCAGCGCCTGACATTGCTGGATGGTTGCTTGATAATCACCTTGTTGATACAAAATGCTTACCTCACCGACAATTCTCGCCGCGGATTCCTGTTTATGACTTCTGCTGGAAGTAAACATAGTCAAAGCAATTACCAACACAACCAGCCCGGCAATTGCAATAAAAAAGATGTTCTTGTGCTCTCTTACATATGAGCTCAGTTGAAAGGCCGCTGTTACGAAATGGTCTTCCTTAAGATCATGCTTGCGTATGCGTTTCTTGGCCGCCATTGCCTAACCCTCTTTCAATTCAAATATTAGATAGTTAATACCCCCGGCCCGACTCGAACGGGCGGCACAGGGATTAGGAATCCCTTGCTCTATCCACCTGAGCTACGGGGGCACGAAAGATGTTGTAACATAATAATTTAATATTTTAACGAGCCATTGTCAATGCCTATTTAAAACGAAAGATCTGGTTTCATCTCTTATTGTACATTAAGTGATCATCGTTATATCTTAAATGACAATAAGATGTCAATATAATCACTCGCTGTCATAGTGAATTATCGAATGGACCTTTAGGTTCCCCAGTTTTTTACGGCCCTCCAGAAAATCCAGCTCGATGAGAAAGACCACCGCCACGATCTGCCCCCCCAGTTGCTCCACCATCTCACAGGTGGCCGCTATGGTCCCTCCGGTGGCCAAGAGATCGTCCACCACCAGGGTCCTTTGACCGGAGGAGATGGCATCTTTGTGGATCTCAAGAGCGTCTGTACCGTATTCCAGCTGGTATTCCACTCGCAGCGTTTCGGCCGGCAGCTTCCCCGGTTTTCGCACCGGCACCACCCCCACTCCCAATCGATAGGCCAGGGGTGCGGCCAGCAGAAACCCTCTGGCCTCGGTGCCCACCACCACATCGATCTGCTCATCTTTGTAACGATCATAGAGGGCATCGATGACTCTGTGGAAGGCGTCTTTGTCCTTCAACAGTGTGGTGATATCACGAAAGACGATCCCCTTCTTGGGAAAATCCTGGATATTGCGGATTCGCTTTTTCAGCTCTTCCATGACATCCTTTCCGGAAAGAACTCAAAAGGTCACCTGAAAACCGTCATACTCATTGTTGCTTTTCTCCTGCCATTGGACCTGTATGTCTCTGACATGGGCCGCAGGCGGACCAATTTTGAGGGCCAAGATTAACTTTTCGATGAGCTCCTTCTCCCCCTCAACCTCCATTTCCACATCGCCGTCGTACCTGTTTTTCACCCAGCCGGAAAGGACCAGTTTCATGGCCGTTCGTTGGGTAAAATAACGGAATCCAACCCCCTGTACGACACCACTGACACGGATGTAAGCGGCCACTTTCAAGACTTCTTCCCGATCAACTGGAGGGCTCTTTCCACAGCCTCTCCGGCCGTTGACGCAGTCTCTACACCGTCAATGTCCCAGCTATCCAGGCCCACCACGGGGATTCCCATGGCCAGGGCCAGGGCGATCTCCGAAAGAGTGCCGTACCCTCCGTCCACGGTGATGACCGCATCGGCGGAACGAACCACCAGGGAATTTCTGGCATGGCTCAATCCGGTTACGATGGGAATGTCGACATGCTCATTGGCATCGGCGGCAGAGGTTCCCGGAAGGATTCCCACCGTCAGTCCACCCTGTGATTTCGATCCGGCCGAGGCGGCCTCCATGATCCCACCCATTCCCCCGGTGATCAGGACACACCCTCGCTGGGCCAGCTTGGCTCCCACTTCCCGGGCAATACCGGCCTGTTCCTCCGTACACTCACCGCCTCCGATGACGGCCACACGCTGGGGTCTCTTTCTCTCTTTCGCTGTCATGGAATCTCGTAGGGCGGGAAATAAAAGATGGTCGGGGCGAGAGGATTTGAACCTCCGACCTCCTGCTCCCGAAGCAGGCGCGCTTACCGGACTGCGCTACGCCCCGATATTTATTATTATGTCCAGAGACTGATCACTCCCAGAGAGGCCAGGGTGACCACGGTGCCGGCCAATAAGATGCCCAGTAAAACTGCTGGAAGAGAATACCTGAATCGTACACCGAACAACAAAGCGGCCACCGTACCAGTCCATGCACCAGTGACGGGCAGCGGAATAGCAACGAAGATAATCAACCCCAGGGCTTCGTAGCGTTCCACAACCTGGCCTCTTCGCCTGGTCCTGGCGAATAACCATTGGAAAAATCGCTGGCAGATGAGGTATCTATTGCTAAGAAAGCTAGAAATGGGCTCCAAAAATAGCAACAACGGAATGACCGGGATGAAATTGCCCAGTACGGCCCAGAGATATGCTTGTTGCCAACTCATTCCGCATCCCAGGGCATATGGAATGGCTCCCCGCAATTCAGAGATGGGCAACATGGCGATGAGAACTGTGGATAGCTCACTGGGAATGTCACTCAAGACCAACACTTCCGTTCACTCCTGCGTCCAACCGTGGTTTCCAATCAGGGGCACAAAGGTACAGCCACAGATCTTTCTGTTTTTAATTTTCGCCCCCTTTTTTTCAACGCACATCAGATTCTGGAAGGCGGAACTGCCCACGGGCACGATCAACCTGCCACCATCCTGCAGTTGATCCTGCAGGGGTTTGGGCACAACGGGCGAGCCCGCGGTTACGATAATTCCATCGAAGGGAGCAAATTCTCTCCAGCCTAAAGTCCCGTCGCCCACTTTAATAACTACATTCTTATAGTTAAGCTTGCTGAGCAATTCTCGTGCCATCCGAGCCAGATGCGGATCGCGCTCGATGGAATAAACCTTATATGCTATCTCCGCCAGAACAGCCGCCTGATAACCCGAACCGGTACCCACCTCCAAAATCCTCTCCCCTCCTTTCAACCCGAGACATTCGGTCATCATAGCAACCATGTAAGGTTGTGAAATGGTCTGTCCGCCGGGTATGGGCAAAGGGTAATCATTATAAGCTTCGCCCACTAGGGATTCTTTCACGAATTTATGTCGGGGCACTTTTTCCACGGCCTCCAGCACCAACTCATCTTTAATTCCCCTGGCCCGTATCTGCTCCTCGACCATCCTCTCTCTTTCGATGGGAAAGTCCATTTTTCTCTAAAACTCCTGCAAAGTTGAAAAGTCCCAGCTAGACAAACTATCTATAGCTCGGTAATTTGTCATATCTAGATGCAGCGGGGTTATGGATATCTTGTTGGCCTCAATGGCCTTAAAATCTGTCTTCTCTCCCCCCTCCCAAGAAGGCTCTTTTCCACCGATCCAAAAAAAGGAGTTCCCCCTCCCGTCTGTTTTCTTCACCACCGCATCTCGGTAAATCCGTTTTCCCAATCGAGTGATCTCAACTCCGCATAAATTCTCGCTGTCAACATGGGGAACATTAACATTAAGATAGGTGTCCTCTGGCAGCCCACGTTGTAATACTATCTGACAAAGCTTGGCAGCAACTTCAGCCGCCACTACGAAGTCTTCGGGATTCCAATCTGCTAAGGAGATGGCCATGGAGAGGATACCCAACATGGTTCCCTCGATGGCAGCGGCTACCGTTCCCGAATAGCTGACGTCATCCCCCAGGTTGGGGCCGTGATTGATGCCTGATAAAATTATATCTGGATTTTGCTTAAGCAGGTATCGAATGGCTATCATAACGCAGTCCGTTGGCGTTCCCTGCACAGAAAACACTTTCTTTTCCAGCTCATTTACTCTTAAGCGTTGTGAAAGAGTAAGTGAGTGACTGGTAGCACTTTGCTCTCTGTCGGGGGCCACTACCCAAACCTCCCCCCCCAGCCTGGACAGCTCAGTTTTCAGAGTCTGAAGTCCCCTGGCGTGAATGCCATCGTCGTTGGTGAGTAAAATGCGCATTTTCATCCTACTTTAAATGATCTCAAAGTTTAAAAAAAGTTTTTAGCACAAGAAAGAGGAACCGCATAGTATCCCTCCCTGGTCTGATGGCGCTTTGCTCCTCCCTGTAAATTGAAGTTATGGGTAGAGAGGCAATGCGGTACCCTTTTCTGCCCACCTGGATTAGCATCTCAGATTCAGTATCATATCTGCTGGTTCTTAGGCGTAGATCCTTTAAAATATCCACTCTAATGTATCTATAACCCGATTGGCTATCTGGGATATTCTGTTTGGCCAAGGCGGAGACAAGAGCCGATGTGATCCGATTGGTCATCACCCTGATTATGGGCATCTCTCCCACCTGATTCATCCTGGATCCAATCAGGATGCCTACATCTTCCCTGATGGCCCGGCTTATAAAATCTGGTATAAATCTCTCGTCGTGCTGCCCATCGGCATCCAGCACGACGACACCATCATAATATCTATCGATGATATACTTAAATCCTGTTTGAAGGGCCGCGCCTTTGCCTTTGTTCCTCTTGTGACAAAGCAGGATAGCGCCCGTTGTTTTGACCAATTGACCTGTATTGTCGCTAGATCCATCGTCTACGACGATGATGCTCTGCCGCGGTAAGAATCGCCCCACACCCTCAACTACTTTGACGATGCTTTTCGAGGCATTTAACGCGGGAATCAACGCGGCCACTCTCAAAGAGCCGCCCGGAATATTTCCCGCAGCAGAGGAAAAACAAAGCGTTCCAGAAAGACTATCCGCTGAACTAATCAGATGGTTATATAGTGATTAAAAGTGAAATCATTTGGAG
>CBDUWG010000142.1:0-5367 GCA_965370845.1 uncultured bacterium | reverse complement strand
AGAAGATCACGGGAAAAAAGGATTCAAGGATTCGAGGATCCCAGGATTCAAGTGCCCCACCACCCCCAATACTTAGGTACTGTGCTTTTAGGTTTTCCCCTCGAATCCTCGAATCCTGGGGCGGTAGGACTGGGAGGTTGGGGAACCCTCGAATCCTTTCTTGCCTTACATCCAAACCCCGGCCAAAATCGCCGCCAACCCCACCCACATATCCACTTTGAGCAATAGGCTCAACCGCCCCAAATGGTCAGGACTGGAATTCCGCTGGGAGGAAAAAATCACGTACAGCAGGGGAAAATCCACACCGAACACCACGACGATCAGATAGACCAGCGAGTAGTGACCGACGAGATGGGGTATCGGTGTGGCTGCAATCAGCAGGCTGAAGACCAGACCAACCCATCGGAGGGCGGCGGGCACGCCCACTCGGGTTGACAGAGTGCGTGCCCCACCGGCCCGGTCGCCGGCCACATCCTGTGCGTCCTTGAGGATCTCCCGTCCCAGGTGAAAGAGAAAGGCGAACCCCGCCGGGATCAGGGCCGGCGCGGGTCTGGCCACGGCGATCCCTCCGTAGAGGAAAGCCAGGCCAGCGGCCAGAGCCACTGCCAGGTTTCCCCACAGAGGCATCCTCTTCAGCCAGGCGCTGTAAGCCACCAGCAGAAGGGCCACCAGGATGGCGATCAGAAACCCCCAAAGGCCTAGAGCGGGGCTGATGGCCACGCCCAGCACCATCAGGATCACTGAAAAAGCGGTCGCCTGGGACCTGGTTAGCCGACCGGAGGGCAGGGGCCTGCCGGGCTTGTTGACCCGGTCTATCTGCACATCGAAAACATCGTTAATGGCGTTTGCCCCGCCGGTGATCAGCCCGGCCACCAGACAGGCAAGAAGGACCGGCAAGTCCGGACGCAGCAGACCAGAGGTCAGAGCTCCCACCAGCACGGAGCCGGCGGCGATGACCACGTTCAGCGGCCTGGATAATTGCAGGTATGCGATCACTCGTCTCATGAGGATACATCCTCCAGGGGCTTAAAATTCGTTGATCACCCCAAAATGCACCTTGCCATCGGCCAGACCATCCCCCTCGCCCAATCCATAGTCCACACCGATGATGCCCAGCCGGGACTCTAAGCGCAACCCCACCCCATAGCCCATCTTCTCTCCGCTGACCTCCCCAACAGCCCCTGTCAGGGGATCTATCTTCCGATAGTAATAGTGACCGGCGTCCAGGAATAAAAAGCTCCACGAGCGGCGTCCCAGGAGGAAGCGATACTCCAGGTTGGCCCAGATGATCCGCGAGCCATGAAACTGCTCCTCCCGGTAGCCGCGCAGCGTCCGGGCTCCACCCAGCTTGAACTGCTCGTTTAAGGGTACCACAAGCTCATCGCTGTAAATCTCCCCCAGATGAAGGTTAACCGCCACCACCTGACGCCGGAAAACCATCACGTACTGCTCCAGCCCAGCGGTGAACTCCGTGCTCTCCACCCGGCTCCGGGCAGGCTGATATGTCTCGGTGGACTGGTTTTTCTTAAAACGCTGGCGAACCATCGTCTGATATCGGCCGCCTCTCCGGGGGGCCAGAAGGTCATCCCGAATATCCAGCTCCAGCCGGATACCCAACAGGTAGGATCGACTGCCGGGCAGATCCTGACCACCCTTTATATCGGGTATCACCCTCTGCCAGTCGAACATCACACCCCCGATAACGTGTTCCCCGATGGCCGAGTGGGCTTGAATTCCCAGATCTGTTTGGGCATATGAAGAATCCTGGTTGACCTGCTGGATGTAGCCACCCAGGGTCAGCGGCAGACCCAGAAGCCACGGTTCCTGATAGGCGAAGCGCAGTTTAGAGGAAAGAGGATCGCACCGGCTCCAGGCGGCCTCCACTCTCCGGCCAGTGCCCATGAGGTTGCGAAAGGAGAGGTCCAAAAAACCGGTGAAGTATCCTTCCCGTTGCTCTGTGGCCGGCTGGTAGCCCAGCACTCCGTCGATGGTGTTGGTGCGGCCCTCCACCACCGGAACCATCAGCACCGCCAGATCGGAGCGATCACCTGGCAGAACCCGAATTTCTCCCACCTGCCCAAAGAAACCCAGGCGCTGCAGCCTTCTATGCCCCTGTTCTATGACCCGCTGACTATACAGGTCACCCTCGTCTATGCCCAGCTCCCGGCAGATAACGGAGCTTTTAGTGATGGTGTTGCCCTCCGGCACCACCGACTGCACCCGGACCTGAGGACCTTCCCGGATGATTAATCCAAAATCCAGGCGATCCTCCGCGGTCAACCGGAACGCAGTCGCCTGGATCTGACAGTAGGGATGGCCGTTATTCTCGTGAACCGTCAACAGCCTTTGCACATCGGCCTCCAGAACGTCGCCGCGGAAAACCTGTCCACAGCGCAGGTCCATCTGCTCCTCTATGGTTTCGGGCCCAAGCCATCCGTTGTCCTGGATCTCCACCTGGCCTATCCACACCAGGGGACCTTCGTTAATAAGCAGAGTCAAATCCACTTGGGAAGAATCCTGGTTGAAACTAAGCATCGGCGCAAGGATGTGCGCCCGAAGATAACCCTCATCCCGGTACCAGCGGAGTAAATTCTGGATATCTCCCTCCAGGATGGCATCGTCCAAAGGCCGGCCCTTCCGGGTGACCATCATCTTCAAAATGGTCCGGGTCGAGGCGGCCTTGTGGCCCTGAATGTCCATCTTGCGCAGCAGAGCTTGATCCTCTCCGGCGGCGCCGGACCACCAGCCCAACTGAAGGGAAAGCAAGATGAGCAAAAATGTCCTTCGGGCGATATCCACCATTTGTTCCATAACCTCTCGGTTAGAAAAAAGCTCTCATCTCGGCCCTGCCCGTATGGCGGGTGGGCCGTCCCGGCTGGGAGCGCAGGGAATAGCTTGTCGTGGCGGAGATGTACTGATTAAGCCGATAGTCCACGCTGAGGCTGTAGCGGTAATTGCTACCCACACTGTTGCCCTGGGCCATCTCCCACGAAATGGCCGTCCCCTCGGGCTCTGCGGTCACATAGGCCCAGCCGAAATCACTCCTCAGCTTGCCCTTGACCAGAAAAGAATAGGAAACCCTGGGCGACAGGGAGATCATCTGCGACTTGGTTTGGCCAACAGCATCCTGATCTCCCCTGAATTCGGTCCTCAGAGAAAGCTCCAGGCTGCGTTCCGGGTAAAAGGTTCCCTCCACAGAAAGATCATCGGCCCGGATTCTGCTCTTGGGAACATCCTCCACCTTGCGGAATTTGTTCTCATGTTCATACTCCAGCCGCAGCATCGGCCGGTCCCCCGGGGCCAGGTCTATCCGGATGGACCTTTTGATCCTCAGATTTTCCTCGCCTCCGGAAATATACTGGTTGTTCTCCTGGTCTGCGCTCTGATAACGGAGACGCACCCCCATATCCCTCCGCTGGGGAAAAAGAAAAAAGTCCTGCTGGAAAAAAATCTCTCCACGGAGGGTAGTATCATCCCGCTGGAATTTATCCAGCTGCAGCAGATAAATAGCCATCTTATCCTGCTCAGTGGTCTTCTCGCCGATCTTTACGAAGGTGTCGCTGGACAGATTTCGCAGGAAATCCAGAACCCCGCCGCGCTGCTCGGCAACAGCCCGATGGGGCGTCAGGCGCAGACGCAGACCGACTGTTAGATCGGTAACCGGGATGGAATCGCCTACCGTCTCCGTGCGGAAAACCCAGTTCCCATCAGGATCGGGAATATACTCCCCGTCCTCCAGGATATAGTCCCCCTTCCCCTCTCCAACATCCACGGGGATCCTCTGCTTCCTGCTGTCCTGAGTGTTGCTGACCTGGTAATCAACCTGAGTCTGTACCGCACCTTTCAGAGGTGCGTAGTTGAGCTTAGTGTAGATGAGATCCACCTTGCTGTTGGCACCTTCCATCTCCTGAAACTGTAGTGTGCGCCTGGTATACTCCGCCGTGAAGGACAGGGATCGCCAGTTCCCAACGGCCAACCGGTTTTTTTGTGTGCGGCCGAGACTTTTTTTCAGCCATTCGCCATTATAAGTGTGATCCTGGCGATAGGTCAGCTGTGTTGAGATTGAGAGGACTCCCAAACCCACTGTGCAGAGACCACCGCGAAATTGATCGTATCGCTCCCCGGAAGTCAACAGATCCACATCTTTCACCTCTCTGGATTCGCCATCCCAGGAGAACATCGGCTTCAGTTTCCAGACGATCTGATCGGCGATCAGACCTTGCCGAATCCAGCGGGTGCACTCCTGCCCCGAGGTGTCCGCCGAGGAGCTGACATCCCGTTGGGTCTCAATAACTTCATAGTTGATCCTCAGATGAGGCAGGTTTGTCATCGCCAGCTCCGAGCCCAGCCGTTTTCGCCTGGAGGAAAAGAAATTTCCTCTGTCCAGATTCCCGTATTCGCCGGATATCGTCAACGTGGAAAAAGGCCGATAAGCCCCGGAGAAGCTCCTCATCTCCTCGGATTCGAGCGATCTGTCTCGCTCTAAGTCCCAGCGACGATCATGCTCTACCTCCTCGCTGCGGCCCGGGGGACGAAAGCGCTCATCTGTTGAGCGATACTCGCCCATCAAATCCAGGTGACCAAACCCGCGGGAACCCAACCTAACAGACCGGTCGATAAGCCTCCCCTCAAGAGCGATGCCGCGGCCCACGTTATCATCGTCGCCTTTTCCAGACAGGGTATTGTCGTCTCTTTGGCTGATGCCTAACTCGGCTTTCAACCGTAGAGTGGAAGATGAAATAAGCTCTGCTTGAAAGTCAACCATGGACTGTCTGCTGGGCAGGGGCAGGTATATCCGGGGAAGGTAGCGCCGGTCACCATCATCCATGTAAACGTAGTAGTAGCGGTTGTCCTGCAGGCTGAACTGGCGAACGTATTCTCCATTTCCCGATCCCACATCGCTGAATGCCACATTATAGATGCCGATGGAGTCCGGCCCTACATACACGAAATAGGTAGTATCCACCCAAACGTAATCCCCCCTGTCTCCCGCGCTGGTATCCACCAGAACCCAGCCGTTCCTCCAGGCCGCCTGGGAATCATCTCCCGCCCCCTCCAGGACGGCCCGGTCCTCCCTGGACAGGGCCACGTCGATGGGGTTATCGCCGTCGTCCGATTCGCGAATGTACATCGTATGCAGTTTGAGCTTATCATCAAGCAAAGCAGCCCCACCATACCCGCCGTAGAAGCTGCGCTTGTACTTCTGACCGGAGTACTCGTAGTCCACCACTATCCGGGAATCGGCGGTGATCAGATGATGCATGCTGAAAGTGATCTCTCCGCTGCCATACTCGATGACGTAATCGTTGTTTTGTCCCCGGGTTACCCGTTCGCCATCTACCCACACCCGTTCCGTGCCGGCCAGCA
>CBDUWG010000141.1:0-5368 GCA_965370845.1 uncultured bacterium | reverse complement strand
AAAGGAACCATTGTAAAATCTAGGCATTCCAGTTCCTCTTGTCAAGAAAAATGCTTGCTTTGTCAGCGCGAATTGAGTATGTTTTTTTACAGCTTTTGAAAGAGAAAGTTATCAGGAGATTTTTGATCTCCATTGTCTTAATTATGTGAAGTAGAGGTGTTATGAGCACGAAAAGCCAAAAAAGAGAAACCCTTAAAGAGAAGAAGGCCGTAGACCATCGATCCCTGGAGGTGCTCCGGCGAGAGCTGGAGAAAAGAAACGCCCAGACACAGGTGCAAAACCGCCAGTTGACTGAGATTCTCAAAATCAACGAGGTCCTTCATCTGGACCTGGAGCTGGATGATCTTCTGGATAAAGTGGCCAAGGCAGTGCAGCGTAGCCTGGGGTTTCAGCGGGTGCTGATCAGCCTGTACGATAGAGATCATCATGTTTTCAACAGAAAAGCCCAAGCGGGATTAAGCGAAGAGGTATTTCGGCGGGCCAGGGAACAGCAGGTTCCGGAGAAGCATTTCTTTCAGTTTTTTCAGGAGAAATATAAAATCAGCAACTCCTTTTTTATCAGCCACCAGGAAGGTAGCAACACGGACTACGATGTGAAAATGGATGGGGAGCGCGATCCCGGTGAAGGGTGGCATCCTGATGATTATCTCCTCATTCCTCTGGCCAGTGCGGACAGTCGTCTATTGGGGGTGATGTCCGTGGATGGTCCCTCCGATGGCCGGGTGCCCGATGTGCAGATCATAGGTCTCCTGGAGCTGTTTGCCAGTCAGGCCGCCCAGGCCGTTCTCAACGTGATGCTCTATGAGAGAGCCAGGGCTCGAGCCGAGGCCCTGGAGACCCTCAGCGAGATCTCCAAACAGATCGGTGCCCAGCTGGAATTTGACCTGTTGCTGGAGAAAATGGTGGAGATTATCAAGGTTCACCTGAATTGCCAGCACTGTACCGTCTTGTTGTGGGATGAGCAGCAGAAGAAATGGGAGGTGGGCGCTCCGAAGGACAATGCCCGTTCTCTGATGGTCGAGATGGCCAAGGTGGATCACATCATTCAACAGGTTGCTGAAAATGGCAAGCCGGTGATATCCGATCAGCTGGAGATAAACCATGGACGGGAGACATTCTTTGAGAACCCCCGGTTTAGCGCCTTTCTTCCTTTAAAGATTAAGGATAAGCTTATTGGATTGCTGGTTATCGTTGGTCACCAGGAGGCGGTTTTCGCTAATCAGGATGAGCTGTTCTGGAACTCCCTGAGCGATCAGATGGCCATGGCCATCGGAAATGCCCAGCGTTACCAGAATGCCAAGCAGCACTCCATCACCGATGGCCTAACCGGGCTCTTTACCCACCGGCATTTTCAGGACTGTCTGCGGGCCGAGGAGAGCCGCAGCCATCGTCACCGGCGCCCCTTTTCGGTGATCATGCTGGACATCGATAATTTTAAGCACTACAACGATATCTGTGGGCATCCCACAGGAGATAAGGCCCTCAAGGTTGTCGCCCAGCTGTTCAGCGCCGAGGTCAGGGACATCGACGTCCTGGCTCGCTATGGCGGGGAGGAATTCGCCATCATCCTGACCGAGACGGATAAAATGGGTGCCTGGAAAGTAGCCGAGAGGATCCGCAAGAGAATCGAGGACTACAAGTTTCCCCACGGTCAGGTCCAACCACAGAAACGGCTGACGGTCAGCATCGGAGTGGCCGGCTATCCGCAGGATGCCGACAGGAGGAAAGATCTGGTGGAGAGGGCGGATGAGGCGCTTTATATGGCCAAGAAGCTGGGCCGAAACCAGGTTTTCATCGCCGGCCAGAGTGAGGAAGCCTGGATGAGATAACCGGCGTTTGGTGGGGAAAAGATGGCCACGAGTTGCAATTTTCTTTTCGGTTTTCCGGAGGTACCCGAATGCAGATGCGGATAGGTGGTCAGTGGGTGGATAGAGATCGAACCATACCCGTGACCAATCCTTTCAGCGGAGAAATCATCGGCCAGGTGCCCCGGTCGGATCTTAAAGACGTGGATATCGCTCTGGCCAGTGCCAGCAGAGGCGTGAAGCAGATGGCTGAGCTGTCTGCTGAACAGCGGTACCAGATCCTTCGGCGGACTGCCCGGGGTATTGCGGCCGGGGAAGAGGAATTGTCTCTGACCCTGGCCAAGGAGGTGGGCAAGACCATTCGGGAGGCCCGGGGAGAAATTGCCCGGGCGGTGCAGACCTTTACCTTTGCTGCTGAGGAGGCCAAAAGGATCTATGGGGAGAGCATTCCCTTTGACGCCGCCCCGGGTGGGGAGGGTAGGCTGGGTTTCACCATCAGGCTTCCTGTCGGTGTGGTAGTGGCCATTACACCCTTTAATTTCCCGGTGAATTTGGCCGCCCATAAAGTGGCTCCCGCTCTGGCCGCCGGTAACAGCGTGGTTCTGAAACCGGCCACCGATACTCCGCTGACGGATTTGATGCTGGGCCGCATTCTGCTGGAGGCGGGTCTTCCCGACGAGGCGCTTAACCTGATCACCGGGTACGGCAGGGAGATTGGGGATGCCCTGGTGGCTGACGAGCGCGGGAGGATGGTTTCCTTCACCGGCAGCCTGGAGGTGGGCAAGAGACTGATGACCCACGCCGGCTTGAAAAAGGCCACCCTGGAGCTGGGCTCCAACTCGGCGGTGATCGTCATGGAGGATGCGGATCTGGAGATGGCTGCCGATAGGATTGTGGCCGGTGCATTTGCCTTGGCGGGACAGGTGTGCATATCTGTTCAGCGAGTTTATGTCCAGAGAGGAGCCTCGGAAAGCCTGGTGGGCGCGGTGATCTCCCGAACCGAGAAGCTGAAGGTGGGAGATCCCCTGAGAGAGGACACCGATATGGGTCCTATGATCTCCGTTTCTGCAGCCGAGAGAGCTGAAAGCTGGATCCTGGAGGCGCTGGAGCAGGGAGGCGAGCTGGTGTGTGGTGGTCAGAGGGAGGGAGCTTTTTTTCAGCCGACGGTTTTGCGACAGGTTCCTCATGATTGTAAGGTTTGCCGGGAAGAGGCCTTTGCTCCACTGATGGTGATCAACGATGTGCAGGATCTGGACCAGGCCATCGCCCTGGTCAACGATTCCCGGTACGGTCTGCAGGGTGGGATTTTCACCAGGGATCTGGCCAGTGCTCTGCAGGCGGCCCGGCGGATTCAGGTGGGTGGGGTGATGATCAACGAGGTTCCCACCTTCCGTGTCGACCACATGCCCTATGGGGGAATAAAGATGAGCGGATTTGGTCGTGAGGGGCTCAAATATGCCGTCGAGGAGATGACCGAGATCAAGCTAATCTGCTTTCGAACCTGAAAGGATGATGAACTTGTCCACAGAAAGTGTCTGGGGGAAGAGGGTGTTTAGGATCCTCACCTGCTGTTTGTTCGCGACTCTGGTATTAGGCGCAGCGGTATCGGCCGCAGAGAGAGTGGATGTCATCCGGGTCGAGGGGGTGATTGGCCCGGTGACTGCCCGTTTTATCCAGGAGAGCATAGATCGCGCCGTCGAGGACGGCTCTGTCTGCCTCATAATAGAGCTGGATACCCCCGGTGGGCTGATGGAATCTATGCGGTCCATCGTCAAGAAGATGCTGAACGCCCCCATTGTGGTGGTGGTGTATGTTTCTCCCGCAGGCGCCCAGGATGCTTCCGCCGGGGTGTTCATCACCCTGGCTGCCCATCTGGCGGCCATGGCCCCGGGAACCAATATCGGAGCCGCCCATCCCGTGACCATGGGCCGGGAGATGGACGATACCATGAAGGAGAAAGTGACCAACGATGCCGTCTCCTACATCAGGAGCATTGCCAGCGAGAGGGGACGCAATGCCGACTGGGCGGAGGGGGCCGTTCGGGAAAGCGAGTCGGTGGCTGCCGAACAGGCCCTGGAGTTGGGGGTGGTGGACCTGATCTGCCAGAACCTGGATCAGCTCCTGGAGGATATTCACGGGCGCCAGGTGGAGACCTCCCGGGGCACGGTGATTTTGGAGACAAAGGGGGCCGAGCTCAGAAGGATTGGCCTGGGCTTTCGCTACCGGGTCCTGAACATCATCTCCAATCCCAATGTGGCTTATATCCTCTTGATACTCGGTTTCTACGGACTCTTTTTTGAGCTCTCCAACCCGGGAGCATTTCTGCCGGGCATTGCCGGTGGTATCTGCATCATTTTGGCCTTTTTCGCCTTTCAGATATTGCCCATAAACTACGCCGGACTGCTGTTGATCCTGTTCGCCATCATCCTGTTCGTCGTCGAGATGCTCACGCCCACCTTCGGATTTCTCACCACAGGGGGAATTATCGCCATGATCTTAGGCTCTCTCATGCTCATCGGTTCTTCGGAGCCTTACCTGCGCATCTCTTGGCAGGTAATCGTGCTGGTGAGCCTGGCCACGGCGGCCTTTTTTCTGTTCGTCCTGGGCATGGCCCTGAAGGCCCGTCTGCGCAAGCCCACCACGGGCAAAAAGGGGCTCATCGGCGAGATCGGTGTGGCGGAGACGAAGCTGGATCCCAATGGCAAGGTATTCCTCCACGGCGAGCTGTGGAACGCCAGGTGTACAGAGGTGGTGAAGCAGGGGGAGAAGGTCAAGGTTGTGGCCATAGATCATCTGCTGTTGAAGGTCGAGAAACTCACTGAACAGGAGGGATAAAATGCCTTTCGTGTTCCCGTTGATAGTTGTGGCCATCTTCATCTTGGCCAGCGCCCTTCGAGTCCTTAAAGAGTATGAGCGGGGTGTCATCTTTCGTCTCGGACGGTTGGTGGGGGCCAAGGGACCCGGTTTGATCTTGCTCATCCCCATCGTCGATAAAATGACCAAGGTCAGCCTGCGCACCGTGGCCATGGACGTGCCCCCGCAGGATGTGATCACCAAGGACAATGTCTCGGTGAAGGTGAATGCTGTGGTTTATTTTCGGGTGATGGAGCCGGAGAAGGCCATCGTAGAGGTGGAGAATTATCTTTACGCCACTTCCCAGCTGGCCCAGACCACGCTGAGGAGCGTTCTGGGCCAGGCCGAGCTGGACGAGCTGCTTGCAGCCAGGGAGAAGATCAACAACGAACTTCAATCAATCCTGGACAGGCAGACCGATCCCTGGGGCATCAAGGTGGGCACCGTGGAGATCAAGCATGTGGACCTGCCACAGGAGATGCAACGGGCCATGGCCCGGCAGGCCGAGGCGGAGCGGGATCGGCGGGCCAAGGTGATCAATGCCCTGGGCGAGTTTCAGGCCTCTAAGAAATTGGCCGAGGCAGCCACGGTGATCGGGGATCACCCCATGGCTCTGCAGCTGAGATATCTGCAGACTCTCTCAGAGGTGGCTGCGGAGAATAACTCCACTATCGTCTTTCCAGTGCCCATCGACTTGTTCAAGCCATTTC
>CBDUWG010000140.1:0-5377 GCA_965370845.1 uncultured bacterium | reverse complement strand
TTCATAAAAGGAGGCTCATGTCCATGGAGAAGTCGGCGAAGATATGGATGAACGGGAAGCTGGTGGACTGGGACGACGCCAAAATACATGTTCTCTCTCACGTGATCCACTACGGGAGCTCCCTTTTCGAGGGGCTGCGCTGTTATCCCACGGCGAAAGGTCCGGCCATCTTTCGCCTAAAAGAGCACACCAAAAGGCTGTACAACTCCTGCAAGATCTACCGCATGGAGATACCATATTCTCCCCAGGAAATCGACCAGGCCATCATGCAGTTGATCACAGTGAACGGGCTGAAAGACTGCTATATTCGGCCGCTGGTTTATCGAGGTTACCAGGCTCTGGGCGTTGATCCCAGCAAGTGCCCGGTGGACGTGGCCATCGCCGTGTGGCGCTGGGGCAAATACCTGGGCCAGGAGGCCATCGAGAAGGGCGTCCCGGTGCGCGTCTCTTCCTGGAGCCGGATGGCCCAGAATACTTTTCCACCCATGGCCAAGGCGGGGGCCAATTACATGAACTCCCAGCTGATCAAAATGGAGGCCCTCATGGATGGCTACGTGGAGGGGATCGCCCTGGATGTCTCCGGCTACGTCAGCGAGGGCAGCGCGGAGAATCTCTTCATCGTTCTGAATGGGGCTTTGCTCACCCCTCCGCTGGGTGCTTCCATTTTGCCGGGTATCACCAGGGATTCGATCATCACCCTGGCCGGTGAGATGGGCCTGGAGGTCAGGGAACAGCTGATCCCCCGGGAGCTGCTCTACATCGCCGACGAGCTTTTCTTCACCGGCACCGCCGCCGAGGTGACGCCCATCAGCTCGGTGGACAAGATTCCCGTGGGCTCGGGGAGGAGAGGACCCATCACCAAGGAACTTCAAGAACGCTATTTCGCCGTCGTCTCCGGTAAGGTAGAGGATAAATACGGTTGGCTGACCCATGTGTCCTGAGACCCGGCGGGAGATGCTGAAGCTGTTCTTCGGCCGGTCCGGAAGAAGAGGATGAAACTCGGAGGAATGAAGATGAAAGCATACTGGGATGAGAAATTCGAGACCATGCCCATTGAACAGATGCAAATTTTTCAGTTGGACAAGTTGCGCCAGACCGTCGCCTGGGTCAAGGAAAAAATTCCCTTTTACCGGAAGGCACTTGAGGAAAAGGGTATCGGTCCTGACGATGTGAGATCGCTGGATGATATCCGCCACCTGCCCCTGACGGTCAAGACCGATCTCCGGGACAACTATCCCTTTGGTCTGTGCGCCGTGCCGGTGGAAGAGCTCGTGCGTATCCATGCCTCCTCCGGCACCACGGGCAAGCCGATCACCGGACCTTACACCGCTGAGGATCTGGATCAGTGGGCCGAGTGCATGGCCCGCAACCTGTGGGCGGCCGGCGTTCACTCTGGCGACATCGCCCAGAATGCCCTCGGCCACGGCCTGTTCACCGGGGGTCTCGGATTCTATCAGGGGGCGATGAAGATCGGTGCGACGATCATTCCCAGTTCCTCAGGCATGACCGAGCGGCAGGTCAATATCATGCAGGACTTCGGCTCGACTGTTCTGTTCGCCACGCCCTCCTATGCCCTGACCATCGCCGAGAAAGCTGTCGAGATGGGTGTTGATGTGAGGGAACTGTCCCTTCGAGTGGGCGTCTTCGGAGCCGAGCCATGGACGCGGGAGATGAAGAAGGAGATCGAAACCCGATTAGGCATTGCTGCCCACGAGGCGTATGGCCTCACGGAGATGATGGGGCCAGGGGTCTCCTTCTCCTGTGACGGGGATACCGATGATCTGCACATCAGCGAGGACCACATCTACGCCGAGATCATCGACCCAGCCAGCGGAGAACCGCTGGGTTTGGACCAGGAAGGGGAGCTGGTGCTCACGGCCATCCAGCGTCGGGCCATGCCGCTGTTGCGCTATCGCACCCGGGACATCAGCACTCTCACCCGCGGGAAGTGCAGTTGCGGACGCACCCTTATTCTGATGAAGAAGGTGTTGGGCCGCACGGACGATATGATGATCATCTCCGGCGTCAACGTCTATCCCTCCCAGATCGAGTCCATCCTGCTGGATGTGCCCGAGGTGGAGCCACAGTATGTGCTGCGCATCCGCAAGCGGGGCCACATCGATCACCTGGCGGTCGAGGTCGAGACCAAACCGGAGGTCTGGGCGCAGGGACAGAAGAAACTTGATGAGGTAACGAAGATAGTCCATGAGCACATCAGGGGCATCGTCGGCATCAACGTCAGCGTGAGCCTGGTCGAGCCCAAGAGCATCGTCCGTTCCGAGGGCAAGGCCAAGCGGGTCATCGACGAGCGTTAAGCCTGGCGCTGAGACCCTGTTGTGTTGATCAAAGGGAGGCCATGATGAACATCGCCGTGGGAAGCGATCACGCCGGCTATCAACTGAAGGAGGAAGTCAAAAAGTATCTGGAATCTCAGAACCACCAGGTCACCGATTACGGTACATTTTCGGAAGAATCGGTGGATTACCCCGATATTGGCTTCCCGGTGGCCAGAGTTGTGGCCAGCGGAGAGCATGAGAGAGGCGTATTGATCTGCGGCACCGGGCAGGGGATGATCATGACGGCCAATCGGGTAAGGGGGGTGCGGGCGGCGTTGTGCTTCGATGAACAGGCGGCCCGGATGACCCGCAAGCATAACGATTCCAATGTGCTGGTGCTTTCCGGCTGGCGTGTTTCCCCGGAGGATGCGGTGAAGATCCTGGATGTTTGGCTGCTCACGGAGTTCGAGGGGGGCAGGCATATGCGGCGAATCAGGAAACTGGATGATGTGACGTCTTGAAATAGGCACAAGTTCAGGAGGAAAACATGAATACCATGAACCTGGATTCCTTGCGGCAGGTAGATCCTCAGATGACAGAGATCATGGAGCAGGAAATCCGGCGCCAAAAAACCGGTCTGGAGTTGATCCCCTCGGAGAACTTCGCCAGCCCGGCAGTCTTGGCTGCCCTGGGCAGCGTGATGACCAACAAGTACAGCGAGGGGTATCCCCACAAGCGGTATTACGGGGGCAACACCTTCATCGACATGGCCGAGGATCTGGCCATCGAGCGGGCCAAGAAGCTTTTTGGAGCGGAGCACGTTAACGTGCAGCCTTACTCGGGAAGCCCGGCCAATATGGCCGTTTACGTGGCCCTGCTCGACTTCGGAGACACCATCCTGGGCATGAATCTGGCCCACGGGGGTCATCTCACCCACGGGCACAAGGTGAGTTTTTCCGGAAAGGCATACCATGCTGTGCAGTACGGGGTCCATCCGCAAACACATCTCATCGACTACGATGAGCTGCGCAAGCTGGCCCGGGCGGAGAAACCGAAGATCATCGTGTCCGGAGCCACTGCCTATCCCCGGGAGATCGACTTTGCGGCCTTTCATGAGATCGCTCAGGAGGTGGGCGCCATCAGCATGGCCGACATCGCCCACATCGCCGGCCTGATCGTGGGCGGCGTCCACCAGAGTCCCCTTCCCTTCACCGATGTGGTGACTACCACCACCCACAAGACCTTGCGGGGACCCAGAGGGGCAATCATCATGTGCAAGGAGCAGTTTGCCAGGGATATCGACCGGGCGGTCTTCCCCGGTCTGCAGGGCGGCCCTCACGATCACGTCAACGCCGCTAAGGCGGTGGCTTTTCACGAGGCCTCCCAGCCGGAATTCAAGGAGTATGCGGCCCAGGTCGTTAAAAATGCCAGGGCCCTGGCTGAGGAGCTGTTGGCTCACGATTTTAAGCTCATCTCCGGAGGTACGGATAATCATCTGATCCTGGTTGATCTGATTAACAAAGAGATCACCGGTAAACAGGCCGAGGAAGCTTTGGATCGGGCCAACATCACCTGCAACAAGAATATGATCCCCTTCGATCCGCGGACGCCATTCAATCCCAGCGGTATCCGGCTGGGGACTCCGGCTCTGACCACCAGGGGGATGAAGGAGGAGCAGATGACACAGGTGGGCCGATTCATCGCCGAGGTGATCGACAATGTGAACGATGAATCGGTTTACGCCCGGGTGAAAGGGAAGGTCGGTGAGCTGTGCGAGGCCTTTCCCCTGTACGAAGATTTATGAGAGAAGAAGATTAAGCTCCAGGTGATCTGATGAAAGACAGTTACTCCGGTCGGGCAACGAAAATCAGAATAAGAGGTGTTCTCATGCCCAGAATAAAGTATGTTGATGGGGAACAGGCCAGCAGCCCGGTTCGAAACTTGTTTGCTGAGGTGGAAAAAACTCTGGGGATGATTCCCAATATGTTCCGCCATTTGGCCAACTCGACCATGGGCTTTGACGGTTATTTGAAATTGAAGGCCAGTTTGGCTGGTGGGAAGTTGGGTGGTCGCCTGCAGATGCTGGTCACTCTGGCCACATCGGAATTTAACGATAGCCGCTATTGCGTGGCGGCCAATACTAAAATGGGCCAGGATAACGATCTGCTCACGGCCCAGGAATGCCAGGATGCCTGCCGCTTTGAAGCCGCAGAGCCCCGGGAGGCCGCTCTTCTGAAATTCGTGCAGTGTGTTTTGGAAACAAGCGGCGATGTAGCTTCTGTTGACCTAAAAAGCCTGCGGGATAATGGTTTTGGTGATGAAGAGATCGTGGAAATTCTGGGAACCATAGCCCTGACCACATACACCAACTATGTGAGCAATGTGGCCCACCCTGACCTGGATTTCCCCCCGATCCCAATTCTGTGAGGATGTTTGAATTCCGCAAAGACAGCAGAAGCCTACGCATTAAGGCAGTAGAGGGCAAGGGATGTTAAAGAGTTCCGGCAATGAAGAGCTCGTCCTGGTGTTCGAAAAGCATCTGCTACACGAGCTGGGCCATTTCCAGGGGCTCTGTAAAGATGTCGAGCCTTACCTGTCCAAGATCCTGGGGGAGGGGAACTGTCGGTTCGTTCAGCGCAGCCGGGCGGAGCGCGATCCTGGCTGGAAACAGCTGATCCCCTACGTGATTTTAAGGTGTGGGCAGGTGGTCTTCCACTACGTACGGGGTAAGGAGGCAGGGGAGCACCGGTTGAGGTCCAAGGGTTCCATTGGTATCGGGGGGCACATACAGCCCAAAGACCTGGACCTGTTTTCCTCCCAGCAGGCTTTTTACCTCCAGGCTGCCGCCCGAGAGGTGGCCGAGGAGGTTCGCGTCGAGACCGGACATCGGGAGCGAATCATGGCCTTGATCAATGATGATTCTACCCCGGTGGGCCAGGTTCACTTCGGCATCGTGCACCTCTGGGATCTGGACAGACCGGCGGTGCGCAGACGGGAGCGTCAGATTACCAGGGGTGGATTCGTGTCGGTGGAGGAGTTGAAGAAACGCCGGAATACCCTGGAGATCTGGTCGCAACAGTGTTTAGAGGTTCTTGACTGAC
>CBDUWG010000139.1:0-5426 GCA_965370845.1 uncultured bacterium | reverse complement strand
GCTATGGCTTTAGGGCGAGCGCCGCTCGCCCCTACAGGCCATACCGTCCTCACTGTTCGTTCGGCCGGCCGCCAGCCTCGCGGTCTTCCGCTACCCCCTCTCTTCGTGGTGAGACGTATGGAGCTGGTGAAGAGTATGGCGGAGAAAGTACAGTCGTTGCTTTGCCAGAAACGGGAACCGGGTATCGGGAAAAGAAAAAAACAGAGTCGTGGTCTTAAGCATTACGGTTCCCGGATCCCGAACCCCGGTTTTTACGAAGCTCGTTTGTCGGTGTCGAGGCTCGTTACGATGCTCGTCTGTCGAAGCTTGAAGTTGGAAGACATACGAAAAGCTTCTCTGGTAGAACAGGCGTCTCGCCCGTTCCATTTTCCGCAGGGGCAGGAGCCCCTGCGGGGCAAAAAAGAGCTTGTCGTTACGCGGAGTCCCACCTTGAGCGAAGCGAAGAGCCTAACATAAAATCCGCGAACCGCTGGCAATAACTTCAAATTAAGAACACGAAGCATGTCCCCGCCCAAATCCTAACCTCTTTTGTATTAACCAGGATACGCTAAAGAGATTCCGCATGGTGAAGAAAAGACACTACCAACCCACAAGACAGATAGGCGTCGGCGGTCTGGAGATCGGCCCTCTGGAGAGGAAGTACGTCAATGAGGTGCTGGACTCCAGTCGTCTCTCCCATGGACCATTCAGTCAGCGATTCGAGTCTCTCTTTGCCGAGGAGCACGACTGCCGGTATGCCTGCTTTCTTAACAGCGGCACCAGCGCCCTGCACATTGCCCTGGCAGTGCTCAAGGAGCGGCACGGCTGGCGGGATGGCGACGAAGTTCTGGTCCCGGTGGTGACCTTCATCTCCACGGCGAATATCGTCATATACAACGGGATGCGCCCCGTATTCGTCGATGTAGATTCGCGCACCTACAACATGGATCCCGCTCAGATGGAGGGGAAGATCACCGGGCGAACCCGGGCCGTCATTCCCGTGCATCTGTTCGGTCTGCCGGCACAGATGGATGCGATCATGGAGGTGGCCAACAGGCGAGGTCTTCGCCTGATCGAAGATTCCTGCGAGACGATGTTCGCCACCTGCGGCGGGAAAAAGGTGGGATCTTTTGGCGATATCGGCTGTTTTTCGACCTACGTCGCCCACATCCTGGTAACCGGGGTGGGAGGTTTCTGCACCACAAATGATTCTCAGCTGGCCGTTATGCTTAAAAGCTCCATGAATCACGGGCGGGATGAGATTTACCTGCGCATAGACGACGATAAGACGGAGAACAAGGAAAGGCTCTTCGAGATGGCCGCCCGTCGCTTTCGATTTGTCCGCTTCGGCCACAGTTTTCGGGCCACGGAGTTAGAGGCGGCCATCGGCCTGGCCCAGCTGGAGCAAAAAGAGGAATTCCTCCAGCGTCGCCGTCGCAATGCTCGGATCCTGATCGAGGGACTGAAGCATCTGGATGATCGCCTTCAGCTGCCAACCGTTCCGGAAGATCGTACGCACGCCTATATGATGTTCCCCATGGTCCTGCGTGACGCGCCCAAGAGAGAGCTGGTGAACTATCTGGAGGAGCGGAAGATCGAGACCCGCGATATGTTGGCGTTGTTGGACCAGCCGATTTACCGGAAGATCTTCGGCGACATGGGGAGCAATTTCCCGGTAGCTAATTGGATCAACGAATCCGGGTTTTATGTGGGCTGTCATCCGTATCTGAGACCGGAGGAGTTGGAGTATGTGGTGCAGACCATAAAGGAGTATTTTGGGTAGTCGGGGACCGGGATCCGTAGGTTGTAGCGGCGCCTCTCCTGAGGCAAAGAATGAACCATAACAGGAAAGAGCAAGCCCACATGACAACAGGGAGAGACAGCATGGATTCGGGCAGTCATAACAAGCGCAGAGAAAAAGACAAACGCTGTAGCGTCGCCTCTCCTGAGGCGACGAAAAAACCGGACTTTAAGACCTGGGGCAAATCTCGCTCTTTGAGATTGCCGGATTTTGACTATGCTCTCCTTGGATAGTGTACCATGTAAACATTAGGTCGAAAGATAAAAAGAGAATCTTTCGCAGTTCGAGCATCAATGAGAAGGTTGTGGAGGTTTTAAAAAGCTCGGTCGATCTTTATGGCTATCACTTGCTTTCTTACTGTTTAATGCCAGACCATTTGCATATTCTTGTCCAGGCAGGTGAATCGCCAAAGAATTTAGAGAGCTTCGCAAGAGGATTTAAGTCGTATAACTCCAAACTTGCCAAACAGCATCTGTGGCAAAGAGGTTTTTACGATCGCATCTTGAGAAAAGAGGAAAGTCTCGCTGATGTTGCCCAATATATTCTCGACAATCCTGTGAGAAAAAGGATTGTAGAGGATAGTGAGCAATTCAAATGGTGCGAGTTGCTGGTTGAGAATTTTGGCAACGACTCCCGTCAGAAAAGGCCGTCCTCACGGGAGTGAGGACGCTACAAAGTGTGACTATAATCCTCTGATCCCGGTCCCCGGACCCCAGTCTTCAAGGAGCAATCCATGAACGTTTTCGAAGCCATCAAAACCAGGAGAAGTGTACGAAGCTATCTCGACAAACCCGTGGAGGAGGACAAGCTCCGGCGTGTCTTAGAGGCTGCTCGTCTGGCTCCCTCGGCCAACAACTATCAGGAGTGGCGGTTCGTGGTGGTTAGGGATGATGTGACCCGGCAGAAGCTCATGGCCGCTGCCAGGGGACAGGGTTTCGTGGGCCAGGCTCCGGTGGTTATAGCCTGCTGTGCTCAGACGGACGGTCACGTTATGACCTGCGGCCAGAGATGCTACCCCATCGACGTGGCCATCGCCATCGACCACATGACGCTGGTCGCGGTGGAGGAGGGTCTGGGCACCTGTTGGGTGGGGTCCTTTTACGCGGATCAGGTCAAACAGATCCTGGGCATCCCGGAGAGCGTCCCGATAGTGGAGCTGCTGACCCTGGGCTACCCGGCTAAAACTCCCCAGCCTACCGAGAGACTGTCCCTGGGCGAGATCGTCAAACACGAGCGCTGGTCTGATTGAGGGAGATCAGGACGTAGAGAAAAAGTGCGCTTAGGCCTCCTCGCCCCCCTGCACCGCCCATCGATGCCCGGGATGACCTGCGCACCCGGCAGGTGGCACAGATGTGCTATTGCTTGGCCAAGAGCGACAGTATGGTGCGGATCGAGCATACGCTTGATCGATAGTGACGGTAACTCCGGACGCAGGAGGATCAGGGTGCTCAAGAAATTGGATCATGTGGGCATCGCCGTTGAGGATCTGGATGAAGCCCTGAAAATGTATCGAGATGCCCTGGGTCTGGTGCCCGACGAGATACTGGAGGTCCCGGAGCGGGGTTTGAGGATCGCCTTCTTCACCCTGGGCGATATGCAGCTGGAGCTTTTGACCAGCACCGATGAGCGGGGAGACATCGCCTCCTTTCTCAAGAGAAGCGGGCCGGGTCTTCATCACCTGGCCTTTCTGGTTGAGGACGTGGCCGAATCGTTGGGGCGCCTGAGGGAAAAAGGCGTCCGCTTGATCGATGAGATGCCCAGGCGAGGGGGACGGGGCAACAAGATAGGCTTTTTGGACCCGAAGGCAATGGGTGGGGTATTGGTGGAGTTGTGTGAGGGGCATCGGGAATGAGAGTGGTAGCTGGCAGTAGAAAATGGCAATGGCAATAGCAATGGCAATGCGCCGTGGGAGGCATCTCCTGATGCCGATATCAGTAGGCAGTGAGCAGTAGGCAGTAAAAGGCAACAGCCGAAAGTCAGTTCAGTTTGGCCATTACGAATCCCGAATCTCGAATCTCGATCCTTAAAGGAGCCACCATGCGAGACGTAAGACCCAACATGACCGATTATGAGAAGACCCGCAAGGAATTCAAGCTGGAGGTGCCCGAACACTTCAATTTCGGGTTCGACGTGGTGGATAAGTGGGCCGAGGACCGGACCAAGCTGGCCCTGGTCATCGTGGACGAGGCCGGTGAAAACACGGATCGATATACCTTCTGGGACATGAAGAACCTCTCCAACAAGTTCGTCAACGTGCTCAAGCGCTATGGGGTGAAGAAAGGGGACCGCATCTTTCTGATGCTGGGCCGTGTGCCCGAGTGGTACATCAGCCTGGTAGCCATGTTCAAGATGGGGGTGGTGGGCATGCCGGCCACCATTCTGTGCACCATGAGGGACATCGAGTTCCGGGTCAATCAAGCTAAGGCCGTCATGGTCATCACCGATGAGGAAGGTGCGGCCAAGGTGGAGGCGGTACGGGACCGTTGCCCTACCCTGAAGGCCATGGTCATAGTGGGGGGGCAGCGGAAGGGATGGCAGAATTTCTGGGAGCATGTGGACGAAGCTCCGGCTCAGCTGGCCAGGATGCCCCGGACCAGGAGCGATGACGCCATGCTTTTGTATTTCACCTCAGGCACCGTATCATATCCCAAGATGGTCATGCACACCCAGGCGTCATACGCCATCGGCCATATCATCACCGCCACATTCTGGCAGGATCTGAAGCCCACGGATCTGCACTGGACCCTGACAGACACCGGCTGGGCCAAGGCGGCCTGGGGTAGCCTGTTCGGTCAGTGGACCCTGGGAGCCACGGTTTTCCATCACAACAGCAAGAGCAAGTTCGACTCCGCTAAAACCCTCAGGATCCTGGAGCGCTACGGCATCACCACATTCTGTGCTCCGCCCACCGGGTACCGGATGATGATTCTGGAGGACCTGAAGAAGTACGATTTGAGCAACCTGCGTCATTGTCTCAGCGCCGGGGAGCCACTGAACCCCGAGGTGATGAAGGTGTGGGAGGATGCCACCGGCCTGAAGATCTACGACGGGTATGGCCAGACCGAGACGGTGAACCTGGTGGCTAACTTCCGCTGCCTGCCCATCCGGCCTGGTTCCATGGGCAAACCGACCCCCGGGTTCGACGTACAGATCGTGGACGAGGATGGGAAGGTGTTGGGTCCCAACGAGGAGGGCTACATCGGCGTTCGAGTGAAGCCGGAGCGACCGGTGGGTCTGTTCAAGGAATACTGGAAAGAGCCAGAGGAGATGTCCCGGGTTTTCTCCGGCGACTGGTATTACACCGGGGACAAGGCTTACCATGACGAGGATGGCTATTTCTGGTTCGTTGGCCGTGCCGACGACGTGATTATCTCCTCAGGCTATCGCATTGGTCCCTTTGAGGTGGAGAGCGCCCTGGTGGAGCACCCGGCCGTGACCGAATCGGCCGTAGTGGCCAGCCCCGATCCCGTGCGGGGAGAGGTCGTCAAGGCCTTTGTGGTTCTCAAGTCGGGTCAATCTCCCTCCGATGAGCTAACCAAGCAGCTTCAGCAGCACGTACGGGAGGTGACGGCTCCGTATAAATATCCGCGCGTAATCGAGTATGTCAATGATCTGCCCAAGACCATCAGCGGAAAGATCCGCCGCG
>CBDUWG010000138.1:0-5522 GCA_965370845.1 uncultured bacterium | reverse complement strand
GCCGCGGCCGGCCGCTCGCCTTGCTGTCCTCCGCTACCCCCTCTGAAAGACCGAGTATCGAGTTTCGAAACTCGATACTCGGGAATCGGTGATCGGGAATCGTGAAAAGAAAAAAACATAGCCGTGGTCTTGAGGATCACGGCTCCCGGATCCCGAACACCGGTTCCCAGTAATTCCTCTAGTCTCCAGTCTCTATTCTCCGCCTTTGTATTGTTTTTGACTTTATCCAGAATCCAGGATCCAGTATCAGTCTTTCTTTTCCCGATTCTCCACCTTTGCATTGTTTTTGACTTTATCCAGTATCCAGAATCCAGGATCCAGTATCCAGGATCCGCCTTCCTCACCAACTCACCGCATCCACATCATCATCCCCATCCCCCTCCACTCTCACCACCACCCGGTTAGGCACACAGACGATCAGCCCCCCGGCCCGCTTGACCCAGCCCGTGCGCACACACAACTTATGCGGACAGGGAGAGTCGATCACCCGGACACGGCCATCGCGGACCTGGATGACGGTGTCGCCCAGGGAACCCGTTACGGCCCTCCGGCCATCCACGGAAAGATCCAGACAACAGACCCGCTGACCATCCACCTCCACCACGGCCGCGGAACCCCTGCCCACCAGCCGGCTCAGAAGAACAATGCTCAGAACGCTGACCAGCAAGAGGGCAGCGATGAGCATCTTGTCCCCCCGGGTCAGGGCCAGCCTGTAGGACCACCTGGAGGTCATCATTCTCCCTTCAGGTCGCTTTCAATCCACCCCACGGCCGCGGACAGATCGCCGGCCACGTGATCAGCCTGGCTCCCCTGAGCCCGTGTCTTTTCCCCATAGCCGGTGAGGACCAAAATGGTTTTGGCGCCGGCCCTCCGGCCCATCTCCATGTCGCTGGCCATATCGCCCACCACGTAGGATCTCTTCAGATCGATGTCCAGATCCTCGGCGGCCTGCTTCATCATGCCAATCCGGGGTTTGCGGCAGGGACTTCCTGAATCGGGCATCTCCGGGCAGTAGTAGATGGCATCCAGGTAAGCGTCTTGCTCGGCCAACATCTCCCTCAGCCGTTTGTGAATATGAGAGAGCTTCTCCTCGCTGAGATAGCCCCTGGCCACCGCCGACTGATTGGTGACCACCACCACCTTCAATCCTAACCGTTTCATCTGCCGGATGGCAACGGCAGCGCCAGGCAAGAGCGCCAGCTGCTCCGGCTCGCTAAGATAGTTCACCTCCACGTTGACGGTGCCATCTCTGTCTAAAAAAACGGCCCTGTGCGACATCTTCACCTCTTATCAAGCCGGCAAGTTCTAATTCTGCTCAACCGCTTTTTGCCTTTTATCCAAAATCCCCAGGGCGGCCCCCAGGACATCTTCAACCTTCACCTTCTGCAGACACTCCCAGCTCCCCCGGGGGCACTTTCTCTCCCCATGCAAGCTGCACGGGCTACAGGGCAGTCCGGCGGTGAGAACCACGTCCTCATCTCCCAAAGGCCAGAAGCCCAGCATGGGTTGGGTGGGCCCGAAGATGGCCACCACGGGAACTCCCAGGGCCGTGGCCATGTGCATGGGCCCGGAGTCGTTGGTGACAAACAGGTCACAGCCGGATATCAGGGCCATCAACTGGCGCAGGGAAAGGTTCGCTGCCACGGGCGTGGACGGCTGAATACCCTCAGCCACCTGACGGGCCAGGTCTTCCTCCCCGGGCCCGCCGAAAACAAGCACCCCGGTGCCCTGCCACTTCTTCAAAAACCGACCCAAACTGCTGAACATATCCGCCGGCCACCGTTTCCCCGGCCATCTGGCCCCCGGATGGAAGCCCACCAGGGGTCCGGAATCCCCCAGCCGGCGCTGGCCATAGAACTTCTCCCGGAATTCCCGGTCATCGTCCGACAGATACAGCCCGGGGCAGCCTCGCGGTTCATCGATCCCCAAGGGCTGCAGACACTTCAAATAAAGATCCACTACATGCGGCGACTCTGCGGACCTGTGCCGGCCGCGAACCATGGCCCTGCGCCGAAGAGCCAGCTTCCCATAGCGCAATTTCATCGCCGACGACAGCATGGCTGAGAGCATCCGGCTGCGCAGGTTGGCGTGCAGATCCACAACGATCCGGTACCCCTGGCGGCGCAGCCGGCGGCCCAAAGAGAGCAGGCCATCCGTCTGGGACAGGAGAAACAGGCGATGGATGTGGGGATTACCCTGGAGAAGCTCTGCGTACTGTTCCTTGACCACAAAATCCAGTTGCGCCCGAGGGTAGTGGGCTTTCAGAGCGGCCAAGGCCGGGGTGGTCAGGATGATATCGCCCATGGAGCTCAGTCGAATGACCAGGATCCTGGGGTCATCGTTCCGCACTTTTAGCCTCGAACCTTTCCAGATTCAAGATGGTCTCCACCATGACCTCATATTTCCTGGTCAGATATTCATCCGAGCTTGTGGGAACAACCAGCATATTGTAGAAAGCGGAGGCGTGCTCGCCGCCAAAACACACTCGCAGCCCGGCGCCGCTCCGCCGACTCAGACAGGCGTTGGCTAAATTAAACGAGGGCCAGAGATCGATGACCGCGTCGATAGTCTTCTCCTGGATATATTTGATAAAAGTGGAGTTGGGCATAGAGAACAGATTCAGGTCGTCCTTCCTCAGGCGGATCAGCTCCACGTTCAACCAGCGCTCAGGAAGCACCTTGGTGGTCAAAACACAAAATCTTTTCCGGGGACATGCCTCCACGATGGAGCGGACGGCCAGCTCGGCCGCCTGACGTTCTCTGTAATCCTCCGGAAAACAGATCAGCACCACCCGGGCCAGTCTCCACATATCTGCATGTGAGATCATGTCCGGACGAAACTTCACCTTTTGCCAGAGCTTCATCAGGGCGATGAGCAAGCTGCTTTGAGAGGAAAGGCGCATGTGGGAAGTTCTCCGGAGAGGATCTAGTACTGGTTAAAGGAAAACTCGAAGCTCGAAGCTGGTCGATATTCGTTTGTTTTGGAAATTTCCATCGAGCCTCGAGCTTCGAGTTTCCAGCTTCGATACCGATAAACGAGCCTCGAGGTTTACAAGATCCGTAACGCATCTCGACACCGAGAACCGAAGCCCGAAGCACGTTTCACTCTGTGGAAACCAGCAGGAATGCTCGAAGAATGGACAAATTTAAAACTAACACAAACTTCAAGCCTTGTCAACTTCATTTTTCTCATAAAAAAGGCCGCCAGCCCGAACCCGCGGCCTTCTCCGGCCGTGCTCATGCGCCCAACTCACTTCTCTACCCTCAGCCGTTCCAGCTCATCCCGGTACATGGCGGCCTTCTCGAACTCAAGGCGGGCCGCCGCCTCGTGCATGGCCCGTTCCAGGGCTTCCAGCCGCTCTTCCCGGTCCATCTCCGCCAAATATGGAGCCACCGGCTCCTTGACCGCCGATGAGGCGCGGGAATCGGCCACCCGGGTCGCTTTCATGATCTCGTCGATGGTGTTGTAGATAGAGCGAGGAGTGGTGTTGTGCTCCGGATTGTATTTGGCCTGGACCATCCGTCGGCGCTCCGGCTCTCCGATGGCCCGGCTCATAGAATCGGTGATCCGGTCGGCGTACATGATCACCTCTCCTGCCACGTTGCGGGCCGCCCGCCCGGCCGTCTGGATCAGGGAACGCTCGGAGCGCAGAAAGCCCTCCTTGTCGGCATCCAGGATGACCACCAGGGAAACCTCCGGTAGGTCCAGACCCTCGCGCAGCAAATTGATGCCTACCAGCACATCGAACTCCGCCAGCCTCAGATCCCGGAGAATATCCACCCGTTCCAGGGCAGCGATCTCCGAGTGCAGGTAGCGGACCCGCACGTCCAGTCCGCTGAGATAATCGGCCAGATCCTCGGCCATCCGCTTGGTCAGGGTGGTGACCAGCACGCGTTCCTTGCGCTCAACCCGGGTGCGCACCTCCTCCAGCAGGTCATCGATCTGACCCTTGGTGGACCTGACGGAGATCTTCGGATCCATGAGACCTGTGGGACGGATGATCTGCTCCACCACCACCCCACCGCTCTTCTCCAACTCGTACTCCGCCGGGGTGGCCGAGACAAAGATGGCCTGGTGGATCGTGTCCTGGAACTCCTCGAAGAAAAGGGGCCGGTTGTCCAGAGCCGACGGCAGCCGGAAACCGTGTTCCACCAGGGTCTCCTTGCGGGAGCGATCCCCGGCGAACATGCCGCGCACCTGGGGGATGGCCACGTGGGACTCGTCGACGATCATCAGGTACTTCTCGGGGAAGTAATCCAGCAAACAGGAGGGCCTCTCCCCCGGCTTCCGTCCGGAGATATGCCGGGAGTAGTTCTCGATGCCGGCGCAGTAGCCGATCTCGCGCATCATCTCGATGTCATAGCGGGTGCGCGATTCCAGTCGCTGAGCCTCCAACAACTTGCCCTGGGAGCGAAAATGGGCCAATCGCTCTTTCAGCTCCTTTTGGATGCTCTTGATGGCCTGCTCGATGCGCGGGTAGGTGGTCACGAAGTGCTTGGCCGGATAGATGGCCGCTCGTTTTTTTCGCTCCAAAATCTCGCCGGTGAGCTGATTGACCACGGAGATCTTGTCCACCTCGTCCCCCAAAAACTCCACCCGCAGAGCTGTCTCCTCGTAGGCCGGCCGGATCTCCACCACGTCGCCGCGCACCCGGAAAGTGCCCCGCTCGAAGGCCACGACGTTGCGGGCGTAGTGGATGTCGATCAACTGGCGCAGCATCTTGTCCCGCTCCAGGCTCTGCCCCTCCTCTAAAAAGACCAGCAGGTCCCGATAGTCCTTGGGCGAGCCCAGCCCATAGATGCAGGAGACGCTGGCCACGATGATCACATCCTCCCGCTCCAAAAGGCTGCTGGTGGCCCGCAGCCGGAGCCGGTCGATCTCCTCGTTGATGGAGGTGTCCTTCTCTATGTAGGTGTCCGTGCTGGGGATGTAGGCTTCCGGCTGGTAGTAGTCGTAGTAGCTGACGAAGTACTCCACGGCGTTGTCCGGGAAAAAGCCGTGGAACTCGCCGTACAGCTGGGCGGCCAGGGTCTTGTTGTGCGAGATGATCAGGGTGGGCAGGCCCACGTTGGCGATCAGGTTGGCCATGGTGAAGGTCTTGCCCGAGCCGGTGACCCCTAACAGGGTCTGGAACCGCTCACCCTTGAGCGCCCTTTCCGTCAGCTCGGCGATGGCCTGGGGCTGATCGCCGCGGGGCTGGTAATTGGAGTGGAGTTTGAAGGTGGCCATGAATGGATTTCCTGCAAGTTATGAGTGATTGGGGACAGAAACTGATGTAAAAAGCAGATTCTGGATGCTGGATGCTGGATACTGGTTAAGACCCTAATACATCCCGTGACGTCGGGTGAGTCACACGACGGCCCTTGGCCATGATTGCAATAAAAATAGCGGCTATGCCGCTTATTGTCAACGGTATTTCTGCGTACGAGCGAATTCTCGTTTAGTTCTTTCTGGGGCTGGGCGGGGCAGGGTCATTTTTCAATTTGATATTTGCAATTTGCATTTTGAAATGAATCTTTTTG
>CBDUWG010000137.1:0-5533 GCA_965370845.1 uncultured bacterium | reverse complement strand
TAAACTCTCTAAACTCTCTAAACTCTCTAAACTCTCTAAACTCTCTAAACTCTCTAAACTCTCTGAACTCTCTGAACTCTCTGAACTCTCTAAACTCTCAAAACTCCTCAGACTTTTCCACTAAGGCTTCCGACATCTCCATCCATTTGGCCAACAGAGCTTCCAGCCGGTCAGCGAGATCCTGACGCTGTTCGTGGAGGCTCTTAAGCGCCTGCCAGTCTGTGCTCAGTTCGGAGTTTTGCAGTAGTTTATCGACATCTGTTAGCTCATCCTCTAAATAGGCGATCTCAGCCTCCAGAGATGCCAGTTTTTTTCTGGAAAACCCGCCGCCTTTGAAGACATTACGGCTCGCAGCCTTTTTGCGCGCCTTCTTTTTTCTGCTCAGGGCATCTTGCTGTGCCCTTTTCTGGCTATAAGAGCTGTAGTTGCCCAGGTACTCCTGGATCTGTCCATTTTCCAGGTGCAGGATGCGCTGGGCTATCTTGTCCAGGAAGTAGCGATCGTGAGAGACCAGCAGAATGGTGCCGTCATATGCGGACAGGACCTTCTCCAGAGCATCCCGGGCGGAGATGTCCAGGTGGTTGGTGGGCTCATCTAATAGCAGCAGGTTAGCCTCGGCCAGCATTAGCTTGGCCAGGGCCACCCGGCTCTGCTCGCCGCCGCTAAGGCTGCCCACCGGCCGGAAGATCTCCTCACCAGTGAAGAGAAACCGGGCCAGATAGCTGCGCAGGTCCGGTTCCAGCATTTCGGGGCGCGACCTCCAAACTTCCTCCAGGATGGTGCAAGAGCGGTCCAGGCTCGCCAAGTCCTGTTCGTAGTACCCGATCTGGACATTGTGACCTATCTGGTAACTGCCTGCATCCGGGTTCTCTTGGCCGGCGGCGATCTTCAACAGGGTGCTCTTGCCGGTCCCGTTGGGTCCCAGCAGGGCCACGCGCTCCCCACGGTACACCGCCAGGCTGAGGTTGCGGAACAGGAGCTGTTGCCCATAACTTTTGGTCACGTCCTTATAGGAAAGAACCACGCGGCCCTCACGGCCGGAGGAACGCAGAACGGGTCTCATCTGGTTTTGCTGTGAGGCTGGCGCAGCGATTCGCTCCATCTTCTGCAATGTCTTCCGGCGGCTTTGGGCCAGCTTGGTTTTCTGGCCGGCGATGTTCCGGCGGATAAAATCCTCGGTGCGGCGGATTTCCTCCTGCTGAAGCTGGTATTGTTTCAGCTGCCCGAGCTGGCGAGCTTCCTTTTGCTCAAGGTAAGCCGTGTAGTTTCCTGCATAAAACTGCAAGTGTCCTTGATCCAGCTCGGCGATGGCATCCACCGCCCGGTCCAGGAGATAGCGGTCGTGGGAGACCACGATGACCGTGCCGGAAAACTCCTTGAGGAAACGTTCCAGCCACCGGGTGGCCTCGATATCCAAATGGTTGGTGGGCTCGTCTAACAGGAGGAGCTGGGGCTTGGAGAGCAGAACCTGGGCCAGAGAGGCGATGTTCTTTTGCCCCCCGCTGAGCACGCCGGCTTTCTTGGACAGATCCGCCTGTGTAAAGCCCAAGCCGAAGAGGGCGCTCTTGATCTCTGACTCGTAAGTGTAGCCCCCGGAGCGCTCGTAGCTTTCCCGCAGTTCACTGTAACGATGAAGGATATCTGAGAGCTGGCGCTGGTCATGCCCTTCCGGAGACTCGGCCATGGCCTGCTCCAGCCGAACGAGCTGCCCATGAATGGCCAGAAGATCCGCAAAAGGCTTGAGCATCTCGTCGAAGAGGGTTAGCTCGCCGGTTAGTTTAGCTTCCTGGTGCAGAAAGCCGATGCCCAAGCCCTTGGCTTGGAAAACCTCTCCCTTGTTGGGCCTTAGCTCCCCGGAGATGATGCGGAAAAGGGTGGTCTTTCCCGTGCCATTGGAGCCGATGAGCCCGATCTTTCTCCCGGAGTTGATCTGCCAGGAGACGTTGCGGAAGACGGGATCTTCCCCGAAGAATTTGGCGACGTTTTGTAGGTTGATGAGAGTCATTTTTCGTGAATCGGGATTCGGGGTCCGGGAAGGGTCGGGAACTGTCGACTGCTTACTTTTTACTGGTTTTCCATAGCCATTGTTTGAAACCCGAGACTAGAGACTGGAGACTCGAGAAAGGAAAAACAGATTCTTGATTCTGGATCCTGGATTCTGGATAAAGGCTAAGACAATTCAAAGGCTAAGAGAAAAGTTCGACCTGACAGGAATGAGGACGCTACATTTTTTGATCTGCTTGCTGCCAGCTGCCGACTGCTTACTGCTTACTGCTTACTGGTTTTTCATTGCCATTGCTGTTGCCATTGCAGTTTTCGCTCAACTCTCCAAACTTCTCGCCCGGTCATGGCTTTTAAAACAAATATAGCGGAGATTTAAAGAATTATCAAGGGATTTATTGGAGGGAAAATATTTGGATGATAACGGTATTAGAGTGAGCAAAAGGATGACGAAAGAGATACAGAAGATTTTCACGTTATTCGTTTCTTTCTTGACAAAGATTAAGATGTTTGCTATTGTGAAGGTGCGGTTGTGTGTGTCGCGCTAACAGGATGCGTCAGGATATGTTTTTGCATCTGAAGTGTGAAAGAATCATTGCTCAATCTTGATGGGGTGATAGAGCATAACAGATTGTGCGCATGGTGTCAGTCGAATGAGGCTCAATTGAAGTTTGAACCATAAAACTTAAGCAGGAGGGTGGTCATGAGTGTTAGAAAGTGCCTGCTGCAGTTAGCTTTCCAGGCCATAATAGCAACGGTTTTGTTTCTCGCCCTCGCGCTGGCGACACAAGCTGGGGAAGAAAAGATCGGCCAGGCCCTCAGTGAGATGCTCGCAGAAGCCCAGGAGCAGGTTGAGTTCATCACCGTAGAGGAGCTGTTTGACGCGATAGACGCTGAGCATAAAATGACGCTGGTTGATGTTCGCACCGAGGCCGAGTATGAGGCTGGGCACTTACGCGGCGCAGTGTGGATCCCCCGCGGGAAACTGGAGTTCGTTGCTGCGAGTGAGACGCTGGGTTCCACCAGCGATGAAATCGTGGTATATTGCAAACACGACGGTCGCAGTTCGCTGGCCGCCGCCGCACTGAAGCGTCTGGGTTTTGAACATGTCAAGTATCTCCAGGAGGGGTTCGAGCTCTGGATCACCAGCGGCCACACGATCTATAATATGCACGGCGAAATTGCCGTCGTGGAGTATGAGAAGAGTGAGCAGGAATAGCGGGTGGAAGTAGGGCCGGAAAAACTCGTGGTGGTTTGGCCAGTGTTCTCGGATTCGGCGGCAGAACGGTTCCGCCTTCTAAATAGCTTATCTGACTCAAAGGAGAAAGCGTTATGAAAATCACCGACATGTGGAATTCAGCTCAGAAACCTACCATCTCCTTTGAATTCTTCCCCGCCAAATCTGAGAAGGCGGCCGGGAATCTTGACAAGGCGATCGACAGGCTGGCGGCCCTGAAACCGGATTTTGTCTCAGTGACCTTCGGGGCGGGCGGATCCACGCGGGAGGGTTCGCGTCAACTCCTGGAAAAACTGAAGGGCGAGAAGGGTTTGGAGGTCATTGCCTATTTCGCCGGCTACGGACTGGGGCCAGAGGACATCGTCGCTGTTCTGGATGACTACAAGAAGATAGGGGTGGAGAATATCCTGGTCGTGCGCGGAGATCAGCCCCAGGAGGAGAACTTCAAACCGCACCTCAACAGCTTACCCCATGCATCTGACCTGGTGGCTTTCATCCGGCCGCGATACAACTTTTGTCTGGGGGTGGCCGGGTACCCCGAGGGGCACGTCGATGCCCCTAACAAGCAGAAGGATATAGAGCACCTGAAGTTGAAGATTGATCAGGGGGCCGGGTACATCATCAGCAACTACTTCTACGATAATCGGTATTTCCTCAGCTTCCACCAACGTTGCCGGTCCGCTGGAATCGATGTCCCCATCCTGCCCGGGGTGATGCCTATCTATAGCGTTAAGATGATGGAGATGCTGGCCGGCATGTGTGGGACGACGATCACCGATGAGCTGCGTCAGGGAATCGCCGCTTTGGCTGAAGGAGACAAGGAGGCGCTGGTGGCTTTTGGAATCGACTTTGCGGTTCGTCAGTGCGCAGAATTGCTTAAAGCGGGAGTGCCGGGGCTGCATATGTATACGATGGATCGAAGCAAATCTGCCGTCGGGATCGTCAATCGTCTGCGCGGCGAGGGATTGTTGTGATAAAAGGGCTTCTTAGAATTTGTTAAGAAGTGGAACCATTTCCAGATGACTGGATGAAGATAGAGAATATCCTTTAATTAGATAGTGCGCAGGTCATGCTTGCGTCCGAATGAAGCGCTAGCATGGCTGCCGCAATCAAAAGATTGGCTGCTACACCCGGAAGGTGAGCGATACCCAACCTTATTCCCCTCCCCTGGCCATCCCCCTCTTCTCCCACCACCACCTCCACAGCACCACCCCCAGGTAACCTCCACAGCCGGCTGCAATGACATCCGAGCTGTCGGCATATCTCCCGGCAACTGAAAGCTGTATCCCCTCCAACACGATTCCGGCGACCAAACAGATGGCAACGGCCGGCCATTTTCGGGCTTTCCCGGAGGAAAGACCGTGCCCTTGAGCCATGAAACCCAGGGGGGCGAATCGAGCAATGCCGCCCAGGAAATCGAACAAGGCCAGAGCGTTGGTCTTGCCATAGTAGGAGGAGAAGGGCAGCAGCATGGGTTTGATGGTCGCCCAGAGCGATGCCGGCAGATGGAAAGTGTAGGGATACAGCGCGGTGTGCGCCAGGAAGGCTAGATAGTGAGCCAAAACCAGCCCATAGATCACTCTGCCGCGCAACAGGCCACGGGGTGGTGGTGTACGCCCTAGCAGAAAAGACAGGTTGAGAAGGGAAAACAGAACACACCCGTATAGGGCGCCGGCAAATCCGGCCAAGATGTCCCGGGTGGTCATCATTCGGGAGGATATGAAGATCTGAGCCAGCTCCAGTCCGCAAGCAAGCAGCAAGGAAATGAATAGACTGAGCATAATGCCAGAGGGTTTTCGGAGCCGGCGGACATAAGCCACCAAAACGTGACAGAGAAGGTAACAGAGCCCGGCGAACCAGATAAAGGTTCCCAGCATTTTGAACCAGGGTGTGGGGTCGGTCAGGGGATCAAGCCGGGCCGATTTCAGACCCTGCTTGATGGATCCCACGTCCAGGGAGATGTCGAAGGGGGCCACCGCCGAGATCAGCATAAGCGCAATGTAGGCCACCAACAGGATCAGTTCCGGAGAGCGGATGGCACTTCGGCGGCTACAGGCCGTCAGGGGTTCTCTCGCCCAGCGGAAAAACACCAGGCTAATGATGGATCCGCAGACCGCACCTATTGTGTTGGTCATCAGGTCGGTGATTGAGCTGATCCGGGTGGGAGAGAGAAGCTGCAGAGTTTCGACCGCTGCGCTCAGGGCGGCTGAGGCCAGAATGGCTATGGATAAAACGAGCCACTTGGACACCGGCCGCTTAGCCCGCAAACCGGCGTAGGTCAGCAGAATGCCCAGG
>CBDUWG010000136.1:0-5568 GCA_965370845.1 uncultured bacterium | reverse complement strand
ATGGAAAGCTCCTCTGCCGTGCCCAAGGACCATACCGACATGATCGCTCTCGGCCCCCGCCGGAAGAACGATAAAACAGAGGGCCGAAATTGTGGCCAGACCGGCAATAGAAACGGCAATTTTTCTGATTTTCATCGACTGCTCTTGCCTCCGCTTATGGGTCATGAACCGTTAAAATCTGGCCGTCAGGGAAAAACGCATGGTATCGGCCAACGGGTGCCCTTCCTGTGCCGTGATGTATCCGAAATCGAAGCGAAAAAAATCGTACTGCAGACCAGCACCGAAGGTGGCCGTCTTCACCTGCCCATATTTGTCATAGATGTAACCGGCTCTTAAGGCTAGCAGTTGTGCATACCAATACTCGGATCCGAAATTCGCCCACCATTCTCCCCCCACCAGGCCGATATCCAGCTCGCCACTCAGCAGAAAATCGTTGTACTGAGTGTCAAAAAGCTGATAGGCGGCCCCTATCTTCAAGTTCCGTGGTAAAGAGCTGGATTGGCCGGCGTCTACGTACATGATGTCCGGCCCGATGTTCTGTAGCAATACACCGGTGCTCAGTCGAGGAATTAAGTCCCGTGAGAGGATTCCCACATCGACGGCGTAGCTCATGGCCTGGCCATCTCCCTTCTCCACATTCTGGCCCGGGCCCAGATCGCTATAAATGGCCTTCAGGTTTACCCCCGCGGCGATACTTTCGGACAGCAGCGCCCCCAGAGAACCGCAGATGGCCAGCTCGTAGCTGTGGTGCCAGCTGAGGATTTCCGGGCCATATTCTGAAGTGTAGGGCATATCTCCGTAAGAGAAGTAGATGATATGCCCCCCAAAAGTTCCCACTCCCTCCCAGGCAGTTGACCAGCAGACGAAATTATAGTACATATCGGAGGTAAACTCTGGAAACCATTTGGTGTGCATAAAGGTTACTTCAGTACCTCGTTGAAAGCCCAGGCCGGCGGGGTTCCAATAGGAGGCGGTGGCATCGTCGGCCACGGCCACAAAGGCCTCTCCCATTCCGCTGGCTCTGGCCCCGGGCGCGATCATCAGAAACAGCACCCCGGACTGGCTAACGGCAAAACATGTGGCAGCGGGCAGGATGCTCACCAAAATGATGCCGCCGAGCAACAGGCTTCTTTTCATCCTTCACCCTCCCGTTGCGTGAGTCTTTCCTTTTAGAACTTCACCGACAGAGAAAAACGCATGGTGTCGGCCAGAGGATGCCCTTCCTTCTCCGGGATGTACCCGAAATCAAAACGGTATCGATTGTACTGCAGACCCGCCCCGAAAGTGGGCGTTTTGATCTCCCCGTAATCGTCGTAGATGTACCCTGCTCTTAGAGCCAGAATCGTAGAGTACCAGTATTCGATGCCAGCATTGCCGCGAAACTCCTCCTCCACCAAACTACTGTTCAACTCGACGGTGGCAAGCAGGTTGTTGTACTCAGATTCTATGATCTTATAGGAGACACCCAGTTTCAGGTTTCTGGGCAGCGGACTGGATTGTTCGGCGTCGATGTACATAATGCTCGGCCCCAGGTTCTGTACCATGCCTCCGATCTTCAATTTGGGCCAGGGACCCTTGTACAGGACACCTACATCCACGGCATAGCTCATGGCTTTGCCATCGCCCTTTTCCACATTCTGGCCAGGACCCAGGTTGCTGTAAATGCCCTTCATGTTCACTCCCACGCAGAGCTCCTCGGACACATTGGTTCCATAGGAAATACAGCCGGCGATCTCGTAGCTCTCGAAGAGGTATTGCACCTCCGGGCCGAACTCCGTTGTATAGGGGATCTTGCCGTAGGTCAGGTAAAGGATGTGTCCTCCAATACCACCCCAACCATCAACATAATGGGTGTAGCTCAAGAAATCATAGTACATGTCATCGGCGAATTGGGGAAACCACTTGCTATGCATAAAAGCCAGTTCTTTTCCCCTCATAAAACCGAGGCCGGCTGGATTCCAATAGGAGGCGGTAGCATCGTCGGCAACGGCCACAAAGGCTTCTCCCATTCCGCTGGCTCTAGCCCCCGGCGCGATCATCAGAAAAAGCACTCCCGCCCGGCTCACAGCAAAGCGGGAGGAGGCGGTTACCAGTATCATAAGAAGAGTGATGCCCAGAAGCAGAAATTTCCTCATTTTTCTATCCTCCGGTGAGGGTGAACGACCACTGAATATCCTGTTTGCAAATTTACAAGGTAAAGTTCATCGTCCTTCCTTAAGGCCTTGGGAAGCTCCATTCAGCGCATAACCACCACCTTTCCGTAAGCTTCGGTTCGCTTTCCTTCAGCGCAAGCAATGATCTTATATAGATAGACACCGTTGGCCACGCGATCCCCATCCTGGTCCTCTCCTTCCCAGGGTTGGCTCTCGTTGTAACCAGGAGCTATTTCCCCCTGTTCCAAAGTACGGATGAGCCTGCCGGCCACGGTGTAGATCCTGATGGTCACTCTGGCCGGATAGCTGAGCTGGTAAGTGAAGCGGGTGTTCTCCGACCGAGGGTTGAAGGGATTTGGACAGTTCAGCACATTGCACAGGAACAGTTCTCCCTCTTCCACAACCTCAAAATGCAGGGTGACCGTAGAGAAGTTGTTGAAGTTGTCCCACGCCTTCATGGTCAATGTATGCGATCCAACGCTTAACCCCTCCAGGGTATAGTTCAGCATACCCCGCTGGTAACTTCCCGGGTCGTAGTTAAACCTGTCGGTCAGGTTGACACGCTGGGCATCCTCATCGACAGTCAGAACGATCCAGTGTCCTACCTCTCCGGTGATGTTGATGCCGTTCTCGTCCTCCAGGTAAGCGACGATTGTAGAATTGGACGACACAATATCTCCGGGGGCGAGTTCCTTACCGGCGATGCTCAGCTCTATTGCCGGGCCGATAGTATCTTCCACCGCCGAGGCAGTGCCTTGAACAGGCAACGAATCCAGATAGGCCAAACCATCTCTGCTCTGGTCGTTGAGGTACGCGCTGATCCGGGCCATGCGCCCCCCGTAGCTGATGTCCTTGGGCACCACGAAGGTGGCCTCAAAATGGCCGTCCTCCATCAGGCAGGATCCGCGAAAAATGGTGGCGCCAGGCAAAAGATAGTATACCTTGGACCCAACCTTGGTTGTGTACGTGGTGGCCCGGGCGGAATCAAAAACCCGCAAAGAGACGCTCCCCTGAAAAGTTGTATCCGGAACGCCCTGAGAAAAAACCTGCCCCTGAACAGTAACCCGATCCAGGGCCTTCAGGGTATCCCGGGACATGCTGGTGATTTGGCTCTCCAGCGCCGGCCTTCCCAACCTCATGCATGGATCGCCAAAAAGAGCGTATTTCTGGTCGTTGCTGTACGAATTGGGACGGCTGAGCTTGGCCCCGAACAGTCCCTCCCCCAGGGTGAGATCTTCATTGCCTAATACCAAGCGCAGAAACTCCTTATTCAGCTCGGCATTGGGGGTGGCATAACAATACCTGGTGGCCCCTATGGTGGCCACGGCGCCCCCATCCTTGACCCTGAGCAGCTCCTCAGACATGGATTCGTTGAGCGTGTGGTCGAACCTGCCCACATCGCAGGAGGCGGAGTAGACCAGAGGCAGACTCTGCCCATTGGTCAGCCTGGGGATATCATTGGAGCCTCGAAAAGCGTCCTCATGAGCCCAGACGTCGAAGTTCCCATGTCCGATCCAATTGACCACCAGCATCCCCTCGTTGAATCCATCGATGACCGCCTGCTGTGCCTCTGGCTTCTTGTTGGACCAGTTCATGGGATATTCCGTCAGGTAGACCTTATGCTGGTCATAGGAGGGGGGGATGAAATTCCGGGCCAGGTCTTCGCTATCCCGGGTGTGAAAGAGCTCGTTGCCCTCGCCGTTAGTGGCGGTCTCGTCATCGGAGACGATCATCACCCGGTTGCGCCAGGGTCCAAAGAAGGGATCTAACACATAATCGGTTATTTTACCCACCACCACACCGGCCTCCTCCCCGGAGCGCACCGGCAGACGCCCGATCATCATATCTGCCAGATAATCTCCGTCCAGGCGCACAAACCAGTCATCGGTGCATAAATCTCCCATCTCATAGGGAGGAATTAAGTTAGACCCTCCGGCGCCGGAATTGTTCTTGTAATCGAAGTTTCCATCTCCAAATAGCAAAATGTATGCCGGGGGAACCACTTGCCTCTGATTATAGGCAAACCACAGATAATCCCGTATGGCTGTGGGATCAACCAGCCCCCAGGCGAATCGGTCGTACACATCCTCGATGGTGGCCACCACAACGCGCATTCCCTCCTGGCGGTGCAAATTCACCAGGGGCTCCAAGCTTTCCTGAAACGCACGGGGTGTTACCATGATCAGATCGGCACTCACCTCCCGCAGGTTTGCCGGGATTCGCCTTTCCACGGAAATGGGGGACACATATGTCTGCGGCGTGGCCACATAATAGCGCCTCGGCTCCGCAACGGACAGGTTCTCCTGAAAACGGAGAGTGTAGTGATCCTCCTGGAAGAACACCGAACCATCGGTGATCCGAACGGGCATATACGGATCGCTTACATCGAGCAAGACAATCTGGGCCTCGGAGAAACCCGCCAGATCGTACTGTATGATTCCCGAGGTATCCGGGCTGGAGAAGTGCAGCTGGTCCTCCACAACCTGATATCCCCGCCAGTATTCGATCTCGAACCAGTCGAACAAGATGTGGTCCCACTCGCATTCGACCCGGGGAAGCACGATTTTAAGGGTGTTCTCCCCCTCCTGCAACCCATCGGCCTCTCCGTCGGCGACGATTGCCACGGCACCATACCAGAGCCGCTCGATGGTCGGATAAGGGCTGTCGTTCAGATAAAAATAGACATGATGGGGTATGGATGAGGGTATCGATCCGGAGGACTTATAGTAGATGCCCTTGACCCGCACCTTGAGCCGGCAGGATTCGTCTGCTACCCCCCCCAGGGTCACGCGGTGCTCCTCGGTCTCAGCCCCATACCCCGTCATGCTGTCCCAGTACCAGGTGAGGCCTGAATAACTTGTGTTCAGATAATCGCGCTCCTGATGCGCAGTGGTCCTGAACCGCTCTGCCTGAATGTATGTGGTCGACTGAGCAGCTCCGGGTCGGCTTTCCATCCTCCTGCCCGGCTGCCCCCCATAAGTCAGCCAGTAGACATTGAGGTCCGTATAGGGGTTGGCATATTCGCTGTACCCCCCTTCAGACATCTCCTCCCATCCGGAGAGATCGGTGGCGTAGAAAAGAATCTCGTCCTCCGGGTCCAGACGACCGTCATCCTGACCGGAGATGGAGATGGGGATCTCCACCATGGTTGGCGGATTGCCCACCTGACGGGGCAGAATTTTGCATCCTATATTGTAGATTTTGATGGTCTCCGGATCCACCACCGACAGGTCTAATCCGGCCTGGCTTAGTTGCGTGGATGTCAGCCGACAGATCCCCTCCAACCGCAGGGAGATCTTGAACCAGTCGTCCGATGAGCAAAAGGGGTCATCGCCCCGGATGGTTCCTCTGGTAAAGGATGGGGAACGCGTGCGCCAATTTCGGGCCTGTTCATAGTTCAACAGGCTGAACCGGT
>CBDUWG010000135.1:0-5571 GCA_965370845.1 uncultured bacterium | reverse complement strand
GCCGGCCCCTTTTAGCATGATATATGTATTGCCGGTCTCTCCGTTTTCCTCACACCGTGCTGGACACATCCAGACCGGTGAAGGCGATGGCCGGCAGCATGTAATTGTCTACCTGACGTTGGTCTTGGCCGATGGCGGTGATCTCCCGGCAGGCCTCGTAGATGTTGCCGGAGATCATGGTATCCTTTACCCGGCCGGTTATCTCCCCTCCGTCGATTTTGTAAGCCAGGTCGGCGTTGAGGGAGAAATCCCCGGCCAGAAGGTTGCTCTGCCCCCCGCCCAGAACGGAGTAGACGATGAGCCCCTGGCGGATCTCGGCCACCATCTGCTCCAGCGTTTTATCTCCCTTTTCCACTAATAAGTTGGAGCTTGTCGGCGAGGGCAGAGAGTCGAACCCGCGATCCCCATGCCCCGTGGAGGCGGTTTTCATCAATCCGGCCGTCTGCAGATCGTACAGATAACCACGCAGCGCTCCTTTCTCGATCAGAACGGTTCTCCGGGAAGGAACGCCCTCGCCGTCGAAGGGATAGCTGGCCACCCCGTATGGCAGGGTGGCATCGTCGACGATGGTTATCCGCCGATCCATTAGCTGTTCGTCCACCCGGCCGCACAGGGGAGATGAGCCCTTTTGCACGTTCTTGCCATTGACTCCCATCTCCACTCCCATCAGCAAGTTGGGCAGTGCCTGTGCGGTAAAGAGAACCGGAAGCCGGGCGGTGCGTAGCGAACATGTTCTCTTTGCCAGATCCAATTTTTGCAGCAGGTCGGCCACCATCCGGTCCGTTTGCCAGGCCAGCTTGCCGCCGTGCCAGCTCTCTGTGACCCACAGAAGACCGTCCCTGACGATGAGCCCGGTGATCTCCATGGCCAGATTGGTTTTCTGGAAGGCGATATCCAGGCCGGCGGAGTTGATGATCCGCAGGTTGAAGACCAGCTTGGTCAGCATGAGCTCGCTGAAGACCTCCGGGCGCTTTTCGGCGATGCCGGCCACCGCCCGCCGGCCCTGTTCGATCATCTCCTCCGTCGTCAGAGAAACCAGTTGGTTGTCAACGGTGGGCACGGTCGCCGGCGATGATGTGGGAAATTCAAATGTCGCCTCCTGCCCAAAATTTGCGGACAGCAACGCGTTTTCCACCAGGTTCTGGCGTTGGGAGATATTGGTGGTGCTGGAGAAGCCGATGTGGCCGTCTGCTATCACCCGCAAGCCCCATCCGGTGGTGTGACGGGTGGAGACCAGGCTCAGCTTGCCCGCCTTGAACTCCACGGGCGTGCTTTGAGAGTCGACCCGGATAACCTCCGCGGCCGGTGCTTTTTTCATGGCCAGCTCGAGGATTTTCTCCATATTCTGCGATTCTCCCCGTTTATCCGATGAGCACATTTTGAATGCGCAGGTGAGGTCCCCCGTGGGAAACGGGCAGGGGCTGTTGTCCTCCCTTGCCGCAGCCTCCCAGACTCCCGAAAAGGGCTAGATCCCCTCCGATGGCGTCGATGTTCTTCAAAGTCTGGAAGACGTTGCCGCTGAGGATGACGTCGCGGACCATCTCCCTTACCTGACCCTTGTGAATTCTGTATCCCTTCTCGGCGGTGAAGGTGAACATCTCCAGGTCGGTGTTGCCGCCCAGCACGCCCACGGCGTATATGCCGTCGTCAACTCCGGCGATCATCTCCTCAAAGCTCGTCTGTCCCGGCTCGACGTAGGTACAGGACATGCGCACCAGGGGCTCGTGTCGATAGTTCAGAGCTCTGCCGTTGCCGGTGACCGGCTCATCCATCTTTCCCGCTGTCTCCCGCGAGTGGAGACGTCCTGTTAGAATACCGTCCTTGATGAGATAGGTCTTTGCTCCGGCCACCCCCTCGTCGTCATACTGGTAATAGCCTCTTTGACCCTTCAGAGTAGCGTCATCAACGACGGACAGCTCCTGTGGTCCAAAGCGCCTGCCCAGAGACATGGTCTTCTGGAATTCGGGATTCTGGAATAAAAAATCCGACTCGGAGAGATGGCCAAAAGCCTCGTGGATGAAGACCCCGCATAAGAGCGGGTTCAGGATGACCGTGTAGGTGCCACCAGGTACCTTCGGGGCGCGCAGCAGATCCCGGGCATCTTTGACCACCCGGTGGACTCGTTCTTCCAGGCCGACGACCGTGCCAAAGCCGCGGGTGTCGCCGATGGATTCGTAGGCCCGCTGGACGTTGTTTCCCTCTTTGGCGATGGCCGTGAATCTGACCCCGGTGTAGACCTGCTCCTGATCGATGAAACTGCCCTCGGTGTTGGCGAAGATGATTTTGCGGCGACTGTCCTTATACTGGGACTGGGAGGTTTGGATTTTGGGCGCCGAGAGGACGATCCGGTTATATTCCCCGGCCAGGGCGACCTTGTCCTGAAGGGGAACCTGGAGGGGGTCGATATCCGGCTGGGTGGTCACCTTGCGGACGACGGATGGCACAGGGCGCAGGGAGCCCCCTTTTCCACCTACCAGACGCGCCTGAGCACAGGCGGTGCGGACGTGGACTTTCAGGTTGTCCAGATCGTTGAAGCAGACGAATCCCCATCCGCCCTGATAATAGGCACGAATGGCTCCGCCCCTATCTATGCTCGTCTTGGCCGTCTCCAGCTCTTTTCCGGCGTAGAGGACCTCCGTTCTGGTCTCTTCCTCCAAGCGGATGTCCAAATAGTCAGCATCGGCTTCTCTTAAGGCCTCTTTGATCAGAATATCCATAGCCTCCCGCCTCTCAGGCGTCGAGCTTCTCCACCACCGCGTGAGCCATATCCAGGGTGGTGGCGTTGCCGCCCAGATCGTAGGTGCGCACTTTGCCATCCTGCAGGACGGCGGCAATGCCCTTCTCCAGAGTCTGCGCTTTTTCATCCTCGCCCAGCCACTCCAACATCAACTTGGCCGAGAGGAACATGGCCATGGGATTTACCTTGTATTGGCCGGCGTATTTAGGCGCTGAGCCGTGGGTGGGCTCGAACAGGGCGTAGCCGTCGCCGATGTTGCCGCTGGAGGCGAAACCCAGCCCGCCCACCAGCTGGGCGCACAGGTCGCTGATGATGTCGCCGAACATGTTGGAGGCCACCAGAACGCTGTAATTCTGGGGATTTTTGATCAGCCACATGCACATGGCGTCCACGTTTGTCTCCCACAACTCCACCTGTGGATATTCTTCGGCGATCTTGCGGGCCTCGCGGATCATCAGACCGCTGGTTTCCCGGATAACGTTGGGTTTCTCCACCACGGTGACGCTGGGCCGGCCGTTCTTCTTGGCGTACTCGAAAGCGTCGCGCACGATGGTCTGGCAGCCCCCCCGGGTAAAGATGCGGCAGGAGAGAGCTATGTCCTCCAGGGGGGTCTTCTCAAATCTGGCCATCCGGGGGTGCTGGCCCAGGGCCTGACGGACATCCTCGGGCAGGGGATGGAACTCCACCCCGGCGTAGAGGCCCTCGGTGTTCTCCCGGAAGACCACCAGATCGATGTCATCGCGGTAGTTGAGAGGATTGCCCGCATAGGCCTTGCAGGGCCGGATGTTGGTGTGCAGGTTGAGCTCCTGGCGCATGCGCACGATGGGGCTGGAGTATGTTAGGCCCTTATCCTGGAGCTGGGGGGCCAGCTCTCTGGCCGCCTCCTCTTTGGGCTTGGAGGTGATGGCCCCGAAGAGGCAGCAGTCCGTGCTCTTTAGCAGATCGATGGTTCTCTGGGGAAGGGGATCTCCCTCTGCGCACCAGAACTCCCAGCCCACGTCGCCGTGGATGAACTCGGCCTCGAACTTCAGGGCGTCCAGGACGATCCTGGCCGCCTCCATGACCTCTTTGCCCACCCCGTCGCCGGGCAGATAGGCGATCTTGTGTTTGGACATGTGCGGCTCCGTTTTGATGTGAAAAGGTTGATATTAATCGGCGATCTTTTACCGCCTAAGCTGGTCAATAGATAGATGTTTTAGGGCTACGTTAATAGAGCAAGAACGACTCTTTACGTAGAGAGTGGCCAAGGAGGTTCATCACCTCCTTTTTCAGTCAAACTCTTATCAAACTCACCGACCTGATTAGAGGCAGAAGACAAGTTATACCCATAATCAACGGCCCTGACTGAGTAGTAATAGTTGACAGAGGCGTCGCCAACTACGGCGCAATCCAAGTAAACCGTGGTGGTCTCTACTGCAATGGAGTCTGAAGGCTCCGGGAAAAATCCTGCTATCGTATCACGATACACGAAATAGAAGGGAACCGGATCGCTCTTCCCCGTGGTATCAGTACTTACGGCAGTCCATTGCAGGGCAATACAGCTGTCAACTAAAGTTGCTGTAAGATCTGTGATGCGTGTCGGGGGTATGCTATCGGGAGATTGGAACAAATATGGAATGTAATCTATGGATCCGTATAATTTATTTGTATCAGGAGGAGTTTGCCCCCACCAGTTGTTCTCTGCTTTTACTGTTCCGGAACATTCGCTATAGACATTCCAAAGATCGTTGCATATTTCATTGTAGCCACTATCAACAGTAGCATCCACTCCTAAGTTGGGCGTGTCTGTTCCTGAACACCAAACACCAACGCTGTCACTATCCATAATTCTGTTGCGGTAAACAGTGGGAGAAGCATCCACAGATTTTATACCAGTCTGATTAAAGAAGATGTCATTGTGGGCGATGTAGGCTGAGCATGGATCACACTCGCCTTCTATGTTACATGCTATTCCACACTCGGTGTTGTACTTCAGCTCAACATCACGTATATCGGGGTTTCCTCCGCAAATATCGATTCCGCGTTCGAAATTCCAGATACTACCACCTTGTATCACCGGATCAGAATTTACGATTTGGATACCCTTGCTGCCAAGTGCATAATAACCATCAAGCCAAACCGCGTCTATAGTTGGATCTGAATTCGAACCGCAATAGATACCTATCGGTACAGTCCCATCCCACATCGTGGCGGTAGAAATTCGTGGCGAAGAATTGTCCGTACATTTGATTCCATAATCACAGTGTCTAATAAAAATGTTGTCGATTGTATCCGGCGACGCGCTGTTACACGCAATTCCGCTAGCTGCATATTCGATGAAACAATTTTTCATGATACACAGCGCGTCATCGCTAGAGTCGGCAAACAAGATTCCACTCCATTGCTTCGTTGTGTCGATCGCAATAAAGTATATTAAAGGTCTTCCTGTAGAACCTTTGGCACGTAATACCCCGTTGATTTGTAATTTCTTGTTTTGAGCAAATTTAATTTCTGCACCCGGATCTATAGTTAGCTGGACGCCATGAGGAATTGTGATACTACTTTGGACATTGATCGTACCAGACCAAGTAGCATCTGAATCAATCATTTTTAAAAGTCTTCCCTCGCCCGGAGCTAGAACGATCCCAGAAAAGACGCCATTATCACCACCATAAACGTCTTGATTGTACATGTCCTCAAGCATATAGGCGTCGCTTTTAGCTGTGTCGAGTATGACAGTCAGAGTATCAGTTTCAGTACTCAAACACCGCCTGTTTACAAGCATGAGGTAGTCTGTTGATCCATTTTTAAAGATACCTATTTCAATGTATGTTGAATCTGGGACAAATCGATCA
>CBDUWG010000134.1:0-5578 GCA_965370845.1 uncultured bacterium | reverse complement strand
CATACGGCTGCAGATGATCCGGACAGTTTTCAAAGGGATGCCGAAAACCAACCGAATCCGGATATCCGGGAAGCCCCCAGTAACCGCCCGGGCTGGGCGATGGAGCTACCGAGTATACGTCGTGCGAGACAAGGGCCGCGTTGTTGTGCCACTTGGGATCATAATAGGGATATTCCGTGGGCTGCTGATCGTAATCCGGATCGCTGATCATGATCAGCATGCTATCGGAGTTCACCCCGGCACAGGTCACGTAATGTCCGCCGATTCGATGCCATTGCTCAGAGACATACTCCTCCCAGAATCCTAACAGCAGGATCACATCCTGGCAGCGTTCGATCTCCTGCTCGATGAAGAGTTCTGACCTTTTTCCAGGACGATCAACCCTCTCTCAAACTGCCCCACCTTCTCGGAATCCTCCGACTTGAGTCCAGCAACATCCACGGCCCTCACCACGTAATAGGCCGCTCCAGCCACAGGATCACAGTCCATATAGGATGTATCTACAGTGACGCCCACCGAGTCCTGCACACCAGGCACAAAACCGGCCAGGCTATCCCGGTAGATCACATAATGGTCCGCTTCTACAACGGGCGACCAGACCAGGACCAGGCAGTCTCCGGCTTTTTGAACCCTCAGATCGGTCACCGGCGGAGGTCCCGAGTAGAGGTAGAGAAAACTGGCTGGCTCAGATGCCGGTCCCCACTCCAAGCTGTCGGCAGCAAAGGCCCGCCACCAGTACATCCCCTCGGTAGACAGCGGCGGATCCACCTGCCAGGAGGTGATCCCGGCTCCCGGGGCGATCCTATCGACCGAGGCTACCAGACCGGTCAGCAGAGAGTCACCATACACCCGGAACCCGTAGGTCAGCGGATCTCCCTCAGGATCGGTCACATTGTTCACGATCAAAACAGGACCGCTGGTGGTCACAGTGTCCCCCTGCTCCGGCTGACTCAACACCGGCGGCGGTGGCGGAGTGTTTCCCGTCTCCCTGGTGATGATCACATCATCGATGCCCGCCTCCACGTAATCGCCATTGGCAGGGCCCTCTGAGGCCTGCACCCGGACTCTCATCTGATCCGTCAGGGGGATAGCCTCGTGCAGATTCACCTCCAGGGAGCGCCAGATAGCGCTGGTGGTCACATCGCCGAAAGAGACCAGGTTAACAGGATACGTATCGCCACCGTCATTGGACAGGTCGATGCCGAAAAAGTCCCCAGCGGGATCATCTCCCTCGTCCCGCTGGCCGTGAAAGTACATCATGGACAAACGGGCTCCAGGGAATGCCGACAGATCGATGGCCGGCGAACGGGTGGCCGAGATGCCACCGTCCACATCGTCTATGCCCGTATTGACGTTTTGAGCCGTGATCCAGGCATAAATGCCGGGATCGGGAGTGGCATCGTCTGCAGGCTGGTAGGCGGTGGGATTGGGATCGATGCGCACAAAATCCCCCGTGCTGGCCGTGTGAGTGGGATCCTGAGTCCAATCGGAAGAGGATTCAAAATCGTTGCTATAGACGATGGTCGGCTGGCCCACCATCACTGAAATTTCCTGGGAGGATCTCACAGCTCCTCCATTGGCTGTGATGTCCATAATAAAGGGGATCTGGTATCCCTGGGGGCAAGCGCCCTCCACGGAGAAGGCGAAGGGGTCTGATCCGTTGTCGGCTGTGACACTGCCCGGAATGTCTCCGAAATCGGCCTGGGCATCGGAAAACTGAACATAAGGGTCATCTGTGCGCAAGATAGCGATCACGCCCAGAGCGTCAAACAGGGGTGTGTCATTTTTCAAGATTACTGTCATGAGCACCGACTCGCCCGGATCCACCTGTCCGTTTCTCTTCAGTTTCTCATCTTGAATGGTATGGCCGGTACAGACAAAGTAAACGCCGGCGATCTGGGCCAGGTACAGGTCGGCGTGGAGATTCTCCTGGCAAAGGGCGGGAATTTCATGGTCGAACGGCCAAAAGCCGCTGCCTCCCACTTCCGTGGTGAAGGCGTAGATCTTGTTCTTGGATAGAGTATCGCCATAGGACCAGTCGCAGGTCACCCCGCTGCAGTTGTACAGGATCTCACCGGCCTGGCCCACATCATACCCGTTGTCCCGGGCCATCTCCTCGCCGATGGCTCGAAATAGAGTATCGTCATCTGTGTGGTCATTGGTATAGACCCAGGGGATTAGCACCATGCCGGCCACGCTGTGGTAGGACTGGTGGCAGATGAACTGATGAGCCTCGATGAGGTTCATCATGGCCTGTACCTCCGGCTCGGAGCCGGCGTATGGTCCGCGATAGGTATCGTCATCGGGGTTACTGCTGGAGCCCGCCCCACCCCACTCGTAGGGGTAATTCCGGTTGGGATCGACCCCATAGCTGCCCCCGCCGTTGTTCCGCCGGTTCTTGCGCCACATGCCTCCCCCAGCGGGCATGGTGGTCTCATTGTAGACATAGCCATCGGGGTTAACAATGGGCACGAACCATATCTGCCGGTTGTCTACCAAATATGTGACGTAAGGATCAGCGCCATAGTTCCAGCAGAGATAATTCAGGGTGTTCAGACAGACAGAGACGGTGATGGGCTCCCGGGCATGGTGCAGCCCATCGAAAAGCACCTCCGGCTCATCCTCCTGCACATCGGGATTGTCGGACACCTTGATGGCCCACAGAGCCCGGCCCTCGTGGGTGGTGCCGATGGAATCGCGGGCCGTGGTGATGTTCGGGTAGGCGGCGTGGACGGCGTCAAGTTCATCTATCATCTCAGAGTATGTGTACAAGTCTCCGAAATTATCTCCTTTGCGGCCACGGGCGTAATGAGCTTCCATATCCTCGATGACTATCCGTACCTCAAACCCCAGTCCCCTAAGCTGGCCGATCTGGTCCTGATGGCTGACGAACTCCACATACTTCCCTCTCTCCACCCTGACGATATCCAGACCCAGGGAACCCAAGCGGGCCAGGTCACCGGGCTTTTCCAGTGCAACTCTGGCCAAAACATAGGGATCCTGCGACCCCGATACTGCCACCTGCGCCAGAGCCAGAATCGCCCAGATAAACACTGCGAATACACAACACCACTTGCGCATCAAAAACTCCTTTGCGGCAAGAGAATAAAAAAATGACTCTTCACAAGAGTCTATAGGTTGTTATGAGCATTGAGAGGACATGAGATTCTGGATACTGGATTCTGGATACTGGATACTGGATGAAAAACAGAAGGCTAGATCCTGGCGAAAGACAAGAGAAACGGGATTCGGGAAACTGCTTACAGCCGACTGCTTACTGCATCATCTCCCCCTGAGAAAAAAGCTCGACCTCACAGGAGTGAGGACGCTACATTAATAATCTGCTTCCTGCCGACTTTGCTTTTCACTGCCATTGCCACTATTCTTTCACTGCCGACTGCTTACTGCTTACTGATTTTTTATTGCTATTGCCATTGCTATTGCCATTTTCTCCAAACACTCTGAACTCTCTGAACTATAATCCAGGATCCGCTTTTCTTGCCAAAATTTCACTTGCAGATACTCTCTATTTCATTTTACCATGCCCACCGAGATCTGTCAACCCCTTTTTGTCTCAGTTAAATTGCCTAAAGATAAAGGCCCTCCCAAATTTTCAAGAGGACCTTTGTCTTTACATCAGAAATCGTTCACTCACTTAGGTGGAGCATTGATCAGCTGGGCATCGAACTCCCCTACCCGGTTGGAATCGTCCGACTTATTGCCGCCGCCGTCTACGGCTCGAACCAGGTAGAAGTGGTTGACCAATGGGTTCCCGTCGCCGGCGGTGGCGTCCACATAAGCGGTGTCGGCGGCGACATCCAGGGAGTTGGCCGGGCTGGCCGCGAAATCGTGGGCCGTATCCCGATGTATGATGTAGTAGTCAACGGTCTCCGGGCCACCAGCCGTGTCCACGGTGACCGGCGACCAGCTCAGATGAATGCTCCCCGTCAGGGCGGCGGTCAGGTCGGCGACCGGCTCCGGCGGCACCATATCCGTGGAGACGGTCACATCCTCATAACAGCTCCAGTCGCCCCAGCCCCGGGCGGCGTTGTGCCCCTTCACTCGATAGGCATAATCCCCGGGAGTCTGCCCGGCGATGGCGTAGAAAGTATCGGCGATGCTGGAGGAGAGGGTGGTCGTGCTGCTGTAGGAGGCCACCGGGTGGATATCGTCCACATAGAGGCCCTCCTCCAGGACGTAGGAGTCGGTGGTGTGCCGGAAGCGGAAGAAGACGGATTTGCCCACGTAGTCCTCAAGGCTGTGGGCCTTGCGCCCCCAGCTGCCCGAGGCTCCGGTAAAGGTCTCCAAAAGCTCGAAGCAGCGCCCATCGATGGAGACCTCGGCATAGCCCATGTCCCAGTCCTCCTCGATATTGTACCAGCACCAGAAGGTCAGGGAGTCGCCGGAGGAGACCAGATATGGCCGCACGGTGGTCATGGCGTCGTAGGCCTCGTTCGTGCCCGAGGAGGAGCGGAAACTGTGCGTGGCACTGTGAGAGCGGGTGGTGGATACCGAGAAGCCGGCCAGATCCCAGAGGCCGCCGCCGCTCTCGGCGTCGTCGGTAGCCACGGAAAGTCCGGTCAGCTCGTCCAACTGGTAGACATCTGCTCCAGCATCGGGGTTGGTGGGACTCCAGGAAACGGTATAATTCCCACTGGATACGGTGCTCATCGGATCGATGACCGGGGGCATCACCCGGGGCGTCATCAGGTTGGCCACCGAGTCGGCGATATCACACAGATAGATGGCCCCGTCGAAATTCTCCCGGATCACCTGATCCAGGTAGCTCTCCGCCGGGTGAAACTGGCTGCAGGCCTCCACGGTGTAGCCAATGCAATTGGATCCCGCCACATAGTGGTGATAGCCGTAGGCCCAGTCGTCGGTATCCCCGGAGGTGGTATAGCCGATGCTGGGCGACTGATAGGCATCATAGGTGCCGCCGGACATCTTGGTGATGCGCGAGGCCATCTCGGTGCCCACGTCGACGATGAGATCGTCATCCGGGGTCTGCTTGCTGCCGGAATAACCCCACGACCAGATGACCATCTCGGCGTAGGTGTGGTAGGTGACGTCGATGATGAAGTCGTGCGCCAGGAACAGATCGCGGACCGCCTGGATCTCCAGCTCGGAAAAGGGGTACGGCCCGCAGTAGACGCTCTGGTCGGGTGAGTGGGTGGTGCCGCCACCAGTCCCGGTTGTCCCCCAAGCGCCCTGGGGATCGCCGTTGCAGGAGCCCGCATAGTTGCGGTTGAGGTCCACGCCATAGGTGCCGTACTGGGCGAAATAATGTCTGTTCTTCCGCCAGTCATGTCCCAGGTCATGGTCCCAGACATACCCATCGGGGTTCACACAGGGCATCACCCAGATCTCCCGACTGTCGACGATCTCGGTGATATGGGAATTGACACCGTATCCGGCGGTGAGGGTGTCGGCGATGAAGTAGGCGATTTCCACAGTAGGCCACTCCCGGGCGTGGTGCAGGCCCATGAAGAAGATGTCCGGCTCGCTGGCTTCTTCTGTATTCACGTTGTCGGAGATCTTCAGCACCAGCAGGGGTCGGCCCTCATAGGAGGTGCCC
>CBDUWG010000133.1:0-5592 GCA_965370845.1 uncultured bacterium | reverse complement strand
GCATTTCAAACATCAACGCCCCCCTTTTCCGTCTCTCCTTCTTGGTTGTGGGTATCGCGCTAACCCCCATGGTCAAAATAAAAAAGCGCCGGGGATCGCAATGATCCTGCGGCGTTTTCTTATCCCAAAGATAGGGGAAGTGGGGCAAATGCCGGAGGTCGGAATCGAACCGACATGAGCCGAGGCTCGGGGGATTTTGAGTCCCCTGCGTCTACCAATTTCACCACTCCGGCACAATGAGCAACAACCCCTGATTGAAAATATATCAGGAAGGGTGGAGATGTCAAGGGAAATTTGATCTTTCAAGGATTTTAGTTCTTGACATCTTAGCGCACTGATGTTATGTTCTCATTCAATATAGCAGAAGCTTTGTAAAACTCTCAGTGCTATATTTATAGTGGGATTATGCGTAAACCGGAGTCTGTTTTTTTTCTAACTTGAGCAACCATTATAGAAGCAAAGGAGGGCATAGTTTCAAAAAAATGGCTGATGAAATTCGATCCAATTATCGTTGTTGATTAAGCACGTAGAGGAGGGAAATATGGCCGAGGAAAAGAAAGACATCAGTGTCTTGTTGACCGAGAAGAGAGTCTTCAAGCCAGCAGAAGATTTCGTCAATAAAACCAATGTGAAGAAGTGGATGGACGCCCATGGCATAAAGGATCTGGATGACCTGTTGGCCAGGAGCCAGGACCTTGAGTGGTTCTGGGGAGAGATGGCTAAGGAGCTGTTGGAATTCTACGAGCCCTACGACAAGGTCCTGGAGTGGGACGCGCCTTGGGCCAAGTGGTTTGTGGGTGGAAAGTACAATATCGTCAATGACGCCCTGGACAAACACATGAAGACAGCCACCAAAGATAAGATTGCCTTTATCTTCGAAGGAGAGCCAGGAGATATCAAGAAATGGACCTATGCCGAGCTATACGCCGAGGTGAACAAGCTGGCCAATGCGCTGAAAAGTTTGGGGGTTCAAAAGGGAGACAGAGTGGGGATCTATTTGCCGATGATCGTAGAGCTCCCCGTGGCCATGTTGGCCTGCGCGAAAATAGGCGCTATCCACTCTGTGGTCTTCTCGGGTTTCAGCCCGACGGCTTTCGGGGAGAGACTGCATGACTGCGAGTCGAAAGTGGCTATTACCTGTGACTTCTTCTATCGGCGTGGCAAAAAGGTCGGGTTGAAGGAGCAGGCGGATGTTGCCGTCGAAGGAGCCCCATCGGTCAAACATGTTATCTGCTATAAGCGTACCGGGGACGATGTGCCCTGGACCGAAGGGCGGGATCACTGGTGGCATGAGATTACCAAGGACCAGCCCGCAGAGTGCGAAACGGAAAAGCTGGATGCCAACGACCTGCTATACATCTTATATACGTCTGGAACCACCGGAAAACCGAAGGGAATACTGCATGCCCATGGAGGTTATGCGGTGGGAATAGCCCAAACCCTGAAGTGGGTTTTTGATCTTAAAGATGATGATATCTGGTGGTGTGCCGCGGATATCGGCTGGGTGACCGGACACAGCTATATCGTTTACGCTCCACTAATTCTGGGAACCACCTCGATCATCTATGAGGGAGCACCTGCCTTTCCGGATCCAGAGAGATGGTGGCAGATTGTTGAGAAGCACGGTGTGACCGTACTTTACACCTCTCCCACAGCCGTGCGGGCTCATATGAAGCTGGGAGAAGAGCATCCGCAGAAGTGCAGTCTCAAGTCCCTGAGGCTCCTGGGATCCGTGGGCGAGCCGATCAACCCCGAGGCGTGGATGTGGTATTACGAGCACATCGGTGAGCGGCGCTGCCCGATTATGGATACCTGGTGGCAGACGGAGACAGGGCACTTCTGCATATCACCTTTGCCCATCACGCCACTAAAACCTGGCTCTGCCACAAAACCACTGCCGGGGATCAATGCAAAGGTGTACAACGAGCAAGGCGAGCCCGTCGTTAATGCCGGCGGCAACCTGGTGATGCTGACTCCCTGGCCGGGGATGCTACGCGGTCTTTACAAGGACCCCGATAGATACAGAGATGTCTATTGGAGTAAATTCCCGGGCACATACCTGGCGGGCGATGTCACCAGACAGGACTCCGAGGGCTACTTCTGGATCCAGGGCAGGGCCGATGATGTTCTTAACGTTGCCGGACACAGGATCGGTAACTCGGAGGTAGAATCCGCTCTGGTGAGCCATCCTAAGGTCGCCGAGGCGGCTGTCATCGGTAAACCGCACCAGCTCAAGGGTGAGTCAATTACCGCTTTTGTGGTTGTGAGGAGTGGTGTGGAAATAAGTGAGGAACTTCGGCAGGAACTCAGGGAGCACGTTGGCGTGGAGATCGGTAAAATCGCCAGGCCAGATGAGGTTTTTTTCGTCCACGACGTGCCCAAAACCCGGTCTGGTAAGATCATGCGTCGAGTGATCCGAGCAAAAGCCACGGGTGGAAAGGTGGGGGATATCTCCACCCTGGCCAATCCAGAGGCTGTAGAGGAAATAGGCAAAGCCAAATAAGACTCAGTAAAAGGGGAGCAACCTGTGCAAGGTTGCTCCCCTCCTCCTGAAGGGGGCGTTTGATGGCAGAAGAGAAGGTTTTCAACAGATGGTTGGTTTTGCTAGGAGCGATCCCCATCCAGCTTTGTCTGGGTGCTATTTACGCGTGGAGCGTTTTCACCCCAGCTCTGAAGGCTGCGCCTTTTAACTTCAGCGCCACTCAGACCCAGGTAGTATTCTCCGTGGGTCTGGCCACCTTCGCCATAGTAATGGTTCTGGCCGGCAAGTGGCAGGCAAAAAGCGGGCCTCGCCTGGTGGCCTTCACCGGCGGACTGATCCTTGGTATGGGATACATCCTGGCTAAATTCATGGGAGGTTCCTTCTGGGGACAGATAGTATGTATCGGTTTTATCGGTGGGGCGGGCATTGGGTTAGCCTATGTCTGTCCCATTGCGGTGGGCATCAAGTGGTTCCCGGACAAAAAGGGCTTCATAACGGGCATGGCAGTGGCCGGATTCGGTTTCGGGGCTCTGATCTGGATCAAGCTGGCCGGTTCCTGGGGACATCTTATCGAAAGCATGGGTGTGCTCAACGTTTTCGGTCTCTACGGTGTGATCTTTTTCGTTATCGTCGCCCTGGGGAGCATCGTCATGGTCAATCCGCCAGCGGGCTGGAAACCGAAAGGCTGGAGCCCGCCGGCACCCTCAGACACGAGTGGCAAGGCCGTTGGGGTAACGGATATGGTCCCCGGTCAGATGCTGCGCACGCCACAGTTTTATATGCTCTGGATAATTTTCATCTTCTGTGGTATGGCCGGTCTGATGACCATAGGCATCATCAAGCTCTTCGGCATCGATGCCTTGCAGCAGAGCGGCTATAGTGCCATGCAGGCCAGCGCCATAGCCGGCACGGCCATGGCCATCTTCTACTCTCTGGCCAACGGGATCGGTCGCATCGCCTGGGGTACGATCAGCGACAAGATTGGCCGCAAGGTCTCTATCTTCTTGATGGCGGCCATCCAGGGAATCATGATGCTGGTTTTTTTCAAGATGGGCGGTACGCCATGGCTTTTCTATCTGGGAGCCGCGATCATAGGCTTCAACTTCGGAGCCAACTTCGCCCTCTTCCCGGTGGCCACGGCCGATTTCTTCGGCTCCAAGAACGTAGGCCAGAATTACGGTTGGATGTTCACGGCCTATGGCCTAGGAGGGATTGTTGGTCCCATCATGGCGGGGATCTTTAGAGACAAGGGCAGCTTCACCCCCGCCTTCATCATCAGCGGAATTCTCTGTCTTATTGCCGCTGTGATCGCCCTGATGACGAGAGCCCCAAGATTGAAGGAGGGCTGATAATCAGGCGCAAACTGATAAGAAATAGCAGAGTTAGATCAAGTGCTGATGGTGTTTTGATTTCATCGGCCTGTTTTCCGCAGCGATAGTAACAGAAGATTGCGGTACAGCGTTTTTAATCATCCGTTTATGGGGAAAGGTATGAGAAAAAAACTATTCCAGATTTTGAAGTTATCTTTGGTTTCAGTTGTTATTCTGAGTGCAAAAGCAGTCGCTCAAACGTCCACAGACATCACCTTCTATGGATACATCAAGCTGGACGCCTCATATGATGTAGCTAAGGCGAAATGTGGCAATTTCGCTTTTTTCGTTTTGGACGAGCCCAAAAATGACGAGTTCAACATGACGGCAAGACAATCGAGATTTGGGATGAAGTTTGAGGGGCCGAGCACGGACAACGTCAAAGTTTTTGGCAATATGGAGATAGACTTCTACGGCGGAGGAACAGAGAACAAGCCCAATTCGATGCTGCGTCAGGCATATATGGAATTGCGATACACAAACTTTAGCCTTTTGGCCGGACAGACCTGGGATCTATTTGCCCCCTTAGTTCCCACAAATCTAAATTATGCTGTAATGTGCATGTGCGGCAACACCGGTCATCGAAGACCTCAGGTCAGAGCGACCAAGAGCATTGACATTGGCGAGAACAGTAAATTAACCGCTGGATTGAGCGTAAATCGCAGTATCGGTCGGGGAGAGGATGGTGAGGATTCCGGACTGCCTGCCGAGGAGGGCAGAATTGCTTTTTCCCGGAAGTTGTTTGGCCAGAAATTTGCTACAATTGGTATTTCTGGATTGTGGGGACAGGAAAAGTCAGACATCCTGCAGAAGGAATTTGAGCAAAGGGGATTGGCGATCGATCTGTCTATACCACTTGGAGAAAAGGCCACCCTTCAGGGTGAATATTTCACCGGAAAAAATTTGGCCAGTTACACGGGTGGTATTGGCCAGGGGATAGATGAGACCAACAAAGAGGAGATCGAAGCCAGCGGGGGCTGGGGACACCTCTCTATTGTCCTCAATGAAAATGCCAAGATGAATCTCGGCGCCGGTATCGATGATCCGGACATCAGCGAAAATGATACGTTAAATACAAGAGATGAGAACATGGCTGTATTTGGTAATATAATCTGGAAGTTGAATCCAGCTGTTTCCATCGGTGTTGAATATATCAGAATGAAGACTACATATATGGGAGGGGATTCTTTTGAGAACAACAGAGGGCAAATTTCCTTTATATACTTTATTTGAGTCTTAAACCGGGTAGCAGGAAAAGCTCTTATCGGCCTGACAGAGAAAACAATAAACCGATCAAATCAAAATTTTTTGAAAAATAAGCAAAAATATTTGCGAGCAGTTCGTTCGATGCCGCTGATCTGAGGTACCGCTGGGCATGTAAGAGATAATGAGTGGGGCTGTAGCTCAGCTAGGGATGACCTCTTGTCTGGCAGACACGAGGTCACGGGTTCGATCCCCGTCAGCTTCACTAGATCTTTTTGAGAGTTTTTTGATATAAAATGGGGCTGTAGCTCAGCTAGGGATGAGCGCTTGTCTGGCAGACAAGAGGTCACGGGTTCGATCCCCGTCAGCTCCACTAGTTTTTTCAAATAGATCTTTAAAGAGCAAAAAGGAAGTTTTGCTGGCATCCGAAAAGCAGAGGAGCTATGCAAATGAGACGATTTGTTGGAAATATAATTTTACCGCTGTTTCTGGGCATGTGGTTGTTGGTAGCCTGTTCGGCCAATCCGCCCCATCAGG
>CBDUWG010000132.1:0-5692 GCA_965370845.1 uncultured bacterium | reverse complement strand
ATCCACTCTCTGCCCGGCAAACTGTATGCGGAGATGGTCAAGGAGGTCCTGGAGAAACGAGGCATCCCCTGCGTGATCAAGACGGATCTGCTGTCTGCCGCTTTCGGGTCTGGGGGGATCAGCGCCGTGGGTGCTCAGGCCACTATCTTCGTGCCCGAGGATCGCCGGGAGGAAAGCGAGGAGATTCTTCACCAGATGCTGGATCATATCTGACCTTCTGTCATTCTGGGAAGGATGAGTTCATGTCTTTAAAGGCTGTGCTGAGTTCTCTGCGGCCGACCCAGTGGGTCAAGAACCTGTTCCTGTTCGCGGCCCTTGTTTTTTCCCAAAACCTGATGCTGCTTTCCAAAAACCTGCAGGTCTGTTGGGCATTTGTCCTGTTTTGTTTGTTAACCAGCGGCACTTACCTGATCAACGATCTCTTCGACCTCCAGGAAGATCGAAAGCACCCCATCAAATCCAAACGTCCCCTTGCTTCCGGACAGCTGAGCCGGTCCGGGGCCCTTATCATGGCCATTCTGTTGGTGGCCATCTCTCTTGGTCTTTCTTTCCGGCTGCATCCTCAATTCGGCATGGTAGCCGGGGTATATTTCCTGATCAATTTAGTTTACTCCGCCTATCTCAAGCACGTGGTTATCTTGGACGTGATGCTGGTGGCCTCTGGTTTCGTCCTCAGGGCGGTGGCCGGGGCTGTGGTCATCGAGGCTGATATATCGTCGTGGCTCATAATTTGTACTGTTCTCATCGCCCTTTTCCTGGCCTTGAGCAAGAGACGGCAAGAGCTGGTGATGCTGGCCGAGGAGTCATCAGGGCACCGCCGGGTTCTGGAAGAATATAGCACTTATTTTCTGGATCAGATGATCGCAGTGGTCACTGCCTCCACTCTAATGTCCTATGCGCTGTATACTTTCTCGCCAGAGGTCATCCGCAAGTTCGGTACTGCCAACCTGGGGTTCACCATACCCTTCGTTCTCTACGGTATCTTCCGGTATTTGTATCTGGTGCATCAGCAGGCAAGGGGTGGCAACCCTACCCGGGTTCTGCTGACGGACAGACCATTGATGCTGGATATTCTCATATGGTTTGTGGCCGTCTGGGTGATTCTCTATCGTTAGAGGGTCCTGCTTTTTCCTCCTTTGTTCCACCCACCATCTCCTTCCAGAAACTCTTCCCGCCATCGATTCTCAACACGAACTTCAAATCTCCTTCTTTCTGCCCATCTATTTCATCGCCAGGTTTAGATCCCTGTTGGTCCTGTTCACCTCTTGAGGATCGGCTAACACGGTTTTTTATGAAGGTGAATCCACAAATATGTTAATCGGTTAAGATTGCAGTTTTTTTTGCAATTTGCCAGATAGCCCCGGATCAGAGAAAGCTATTTTCTGACCGGGGTTTATTCTTGAAAAAACCGGCACACTATCATAGTGCATATAAAAGGGTTATCGTGATGCAGGGGTTTTTGCAGAAGAGATTTGCGTCGGCATACATTTTGCCTGAATAGAACATTGGCCAGAAAAGTACATTGGTGAGGAATGCTATTTCTGAAAGGAAGCACACAATGCCACCGGCCTACAGGATTGCCAGAAAGCTTCTGGGTTCTATTCTCACTGCCGAGGGATTGATCAGCAAAGAGCAGGTTGCGGAGGCCCTCCGGGTCCAGAAGGAGAGCAGAGAACGCCTAGGTGAAGTTCTCGTCAAATTGGGATTTGTCAGCGAAGATGACCTGAGCAGAATTTTGGCCGAGCAACTGGGCATACCCCTGGCCAGCTCGGAGGTTTTCACTCATGCCGATCCAGATGCAGTGGCCGAAATTCCGGAGAACTTGGCCAGAGAGCACGTTTTAATAGCTATTTCCAAAGATGAAAATGAGTTGACGGTGGTCATGTCGGATCCCTTCGACCTGGAAATATTAGACACCCTGGAAAAGATGTCTGGGTGCGCCGTTAAGCCGTTCATCGGCAAATCTATGGAGATCAAGGAGGCCATCGAGCGGTATTATAAGGAGATAAAGGCTTTTAAGGGGCTGGAAGAGCTCTTGGGGGGCGTCGATTATGTGCCGGAAGGGGAGGAGGAAGAGGTAGATGTAGAAAAGCTCAAGGCTCAGGTGGATGAGGCTCCTGTGGTCAAGTTGGTGAACATGATCCTGAGTGAGGCCATCAAGGATAGAGCTTCCGACATACACATAGAGCCGTTGGAAAAGGAGAGCTGCGTCCGTTTCCGCATCGATGGTGTTCTGCACGAGGTGATGAACCCGCCCAAAAAGCTGCACATGCCCCTGATAACGCGCATAAAAATCCTCTCTGATCTGGATATTGCCGACAGACGAGTGCCTCAGGATGGCCGGTTAACCATCAAACTCGCCCAAAAAAATGTTGACGTCAGGGTCTCTACTCTTCCCACGGTATTCGGCGAAAAGGTGGTCATGAGGCTTTTTGATAAGGAGGCATTTGGGCGAGATCTTTCCCATTTGGGGTTTGAAGAGTAGATGTTAAGCACTATCCGCCGATGGATCCGGGAGCCTTACGGAATGATTTTGGTCTCCGGGCCCACGGGAAGCGGAAAAAGCTCCACTCTCTACGGAGCTTTGATGGATATCAAATCGCCGGAGAAGAACATCGTGACCGTTGAGGATCCCGTGGAGTATAAAATAGAGGGCATCAATCAAGTCTATACGAATCCTCTGGCTGGTTTAACTTTCGCCTCCGCCCTGAGATCCATTTTGCGTCAGGATCCGGACGTCATCATGGTCGGTGAAATTCGAGATGGGGAAACGGCTGATATTGCCGTCAAGTGTGCTTTGACAGGGCACCTGGTGTTTTCCACGGTGCACGCCAACGATGCCGTGAGCACTGTTACAAGATTGATCAACCTGGGAGTTGCCCCTTTCCTGGTGGGCTCAGCAGTAAACCTGGTTCTGGCCCAGAGGCTCGTGCGCAGAATATGTCCCCACTGTAAGGAACAATATGAGCCGCCGGCAGAGCTTCTGGACAGTCTGAAATGGCAGCGGAAAGAGGGAGAAAAGATCTACTTCTACCGGGGAAAAGGATGCATGCAGTGTAAGGACACCGGTTTTCTCGGGCGAACAGGACTTTTTGAGATGTTGGAGATGAAACCGTCGGTGAGAAAGCTGGTCTTCGAGAATGCCAGCGAAGAGGAAATTCGAAAGGAAGCAGAACGCGTGGGTTTGAAAACACTACAGTCGGTTGGATTGGGAAAAGTAAAGCAGGGTCTGACCACCGTGAATGAGGTTATGGGTGCCTACATAACAGAATAGAAAAATCTCGTTTGAAAGGCACAAAACGACCTCGAGAGCAGGCTACTGAAATTTCCTTTCTTGAAGAAAACAGTAGGTAATTACGCACGAAAAAACGGCAGATACTCTTCTTTGAAAATAAGATTTAACTTGTTTGGCATATATTTTGCGCAGATTAGCAATTAAGACAATTAACGGACTACTGTCTGGTTTTCATCTTGTGCAATAGGGTGCAGGAACGAGAAATTATTGGGGGAAAAGTGGCCGAGTTTTTTGTCACAGTTAAGGATAGAGAAGGCCGAAAACTCAACTTGAAACGAACGGCTTCCGAAAAGGGGGAGCTGGTAGAAAAAATGCATCGGGATGGCCTTTTCGTTATCCAGATCACGGACGCGGTGAGTGGACGGTCCGGGGAGCGGCGAAGTAGTTTGACGGGAAAAGCCCTTCCGTGGAGGAAAAAGGGAATAAAGGTGAAGAGTGACCTTCTGGTTTCCTTCACGCGCCAGTTGGCCACCATGGTCTCTGCTGGTCTCCCTTTGATCAAGATCATGCGCGGCCTGGCATCCGAACAAGAACCGAGATTTGGTGAAGTTCTCAGGCAGGTGTCCGAGGATGTGGAGCAGGGAAGCACTTTTTCCGAGGCTCTGCGAAAGCAACCCAGGGTTTTTAATCAATTGTTTACCGCTCTGGTTGAATCAGGAGAGGAGAGCGGTCAATTGGACATCATTTTGGATCAACTGGCCGATTACATGGAGGCAACGAGGGATATCCGCATGCGGGTGAAATCGGCCCTCCGCTATCCCATGTTTATCTTTTCCTTCATCGGCCTCATTGTCGTCGTGTTTATCTTAAAGGTCATTCCCAGATTTGCTCAGATCTATGAGGGTTTTAACGCGCAGCTTCCCCTGCCTACGCAGATGGTGATTAACTTCAGTGCCCTCGTCCGGCAGAACATCCTGTTCATTTTTCTGCTGATAGGCGTGATCGTCGTGGGCATCAAGTTGATAGTGCGCACTGAGAGAGGTGCATTTGTCTGGGACAAATTGAAGCTTCGCCTTCCGGTTATCGGCAAGATAGTCAAAAAGGTGGTGGTGAGCAGGTTGGCTCGTACTCTGAGCGTTCTGGCTCACAGCGGTATGCCCATTGTCCAGGCACTATCGGTGGTCCGCCGGGCAGCCAACAACAAGATCTATGAGCAGGGAATCGTGGATACCAGGCGGCGGGTGGAGGAAGGCCAAACCCTGACCGAGGCCATGCAGGGGACGGGAGTCTTTCCGGAGTTGTTAATTCAGATGGTATCCACTGGAGAGGAAACCGGCACCATGGGTCAGATGCTCGCCCACGTGGCCGATTTCTACGAGAAACAGGTCAAGGCCTCGGTGGACGGCATCGTCTCGCTCATCGAGCCGGCCGTCGTCATCGCCCTGGGAGGTGTGGTAGGGGGCATCATTATGGTCATGTACCTGCCCATCTTCAAACTGGGGATGGTCCTGCGGTGATGGTCAGTGGTACTTGGGTTTCATATTTGTTCTTCTCAATTTCTCATGGAGGGAGGTGAAAAAGATGCTGAGACGATTAAACGCTATGAGGACGAGCGATCGGGGTTTTACCTTGATCGAGCTTATGGTTGTGGTGATCATTTTGGGCGTGTTGGCCGCCGTGGCCATTCCGCTGTACACCGACTATATCAAGAATGCCAGAACCTCTGAGGGAGTAGCGCGGTTGGGCTCTGTCATGACGGCGTCCAAGGCATATTATCAGAGGTACAACCGTTGGCCATCGAGGCCAACCGATTCCGGCTATTACGCCGATTTCACCAGCACCAGGCACTTTTCCTACACGATCTCCGCCGGTGGTGGCGGCACGGCAAGCTTTGCCGTGCAGGCCCAAGGTTTGGCTGTGAATAACATGAATACCGTGAGGATCACCATGACCAGCGCCAGCGGTTCCGCGGACGGTGTTGTCGACGTGACGGGTATCTAATGGCAAGGGCAGGGTCTTGGGTCCAGGAGGGTTTGAGGCCCTGCCGCCTTCTGAATGTTCGGATGGAGAGGTGAGATTTATTGTCTTGGTCGAGTCGGAGAAAATGGCTGCGCTCCCAGCAGGGGATCAGTCTGGTGGAGGTCATGGTATCGGCGGTGATTTTTGTCATCGTTGCTGTGGCTCTTGTGGAGTTCTTTTCCCTGGGCCGGGCCTATATTAAAGAGGGCGGGTTGAGGAGAAATGGGCTGGCTCTGGTGCAACAGAAGATAGAGGAGCTGAGAGCATTGAGCCTCTCCGACGCGGCCCTGGCGGTGGGCAATCATGGCCCGGAGACGGTGCGGTTATCCGAGGGCCTGGTGGGCAGCCGACATTGGTCTGTGACCTGGCAGGATGATCCCGCCAATGGCATTTCCGCCTCTGATCAGGACTACAAAGCGGTCATGGTGAGGGTAGCCT
>CBDUWG010000131.1:0-5692 GCA_965370845.1 uncultured bacterium | reverse complement strand
CAGGGGAATCTCGCCGAGAACTTGAAGGCGAGATGGGAACAACAGATCCGATTCGGTGACAGAATGGGAGAGCTCTATTTTTGCAGCACAGACATCGGCCTTACTTGTAAGGTAACTCATTGGTTCTGCCTGGGAGTGAACTATTGGCAGGTTTACGCGAAAAAGAGTGGAAAGTGGGAGGTGGAAAAGAGACCTCATATCAATGGGACATTAAAGTGGAAGGGAAAAAGCCTTGAGCTTGAGAATAGAAATAGACTTGAGTATCGTATCCCGGAAGGGGCAGATAATATCTGGAAATACAGGAACAGATTAACGCTCACTATTCCGGCAATGTGGACGAAGCTGAAAATTCAGCCATATGTTGCCGACGAGACATTCGTGGATCTCGATAAGGGCGAATTTGACCGCAACCGTCTGTCCGGTGGTTTTAAAGCTCTGTTGACAGATTATCTCGGCGCCGACATTTACTATTTCTGGCAGGCGAGCCAGAGGGGTGAATATTGGATTGATCATAATGTCCTCGGCGCAAAGCTCAAGGTGATAATTTGATCAGCGAAGGTTGGTACTCCTGCCTCTTGCATTTATCTTTTGGCGCAACGTGATAAAAATATCTTCAGTGCACGGGCCGCAGAAAACAGGGAGCATTTCATGCAGCGTTTCTCGCTGAGAACAAAGTTGTTGCTGAGTTTTAGCACGGTCATTGTGGTTAGCGCTTTGCTGTCATTAATTATCGGCACGTATTTGGTCAAGACAATTATTGAACAGGCGCAAGGCAAGGTGAAACTGGATCTTAACTCTGCACGAGAGGTGTATCAGGGGGAAAGCGGGAGCATCAAAGACGTGGTCCGTCTGACGGCGGTGAGGTTTTTCATAAAAGATGCCATATTAAAGGACCACAGAGAAAAACTGAAGGGGGAATTGCAAAACATCAGAGACCAGGAACACCTGGATATCCTGACCCTGATCGACCGCCAGGGTCGAGTGATCTTAAGAGCTCACAGGCCTGAGGTTTTTGCGGATCAGCTAAACGATGAAGTGGTGAGCCACGTGTTGTCCCGGCAGAAAGTGGTCGTGTCTACTCAGATTGTTTCTAAAGATGAGTTGGAAAGAGAAAGCCATGATCTTCTGCAGCAGGCCAGGATAGATCTGATCCCGACTCTCCAGGCGCGGCCCAGAACTGAGACGGAAGAGACCTCCGGCATGATCATCAAAGCAGCGGCGCCCGTTCTGGATTATGATGGGGCGCTGATCGGGGTGTTGCTTGGTGGAAGGTTGCTGAACCGCAACTACGAGATCGTCGACAATGTGAAGGATATCGTGTATCGCGGTGAGAAATATAAGGGAAAAGACATTGGCACAGTGACAGTTTTTCAAGGGGATCTGCGCATCTCCACAAATGTGCTGCGCGCGGATGGTACCCGGGCCATCGGAACGAGAGTGTCTCAGGAGGTGTACGACCAGGTGATCGGGAAGGGCGTCCCCTGGATCGGCCGGGCATTTGTGGTCAACGATTGGTACATAACCGCATATGAGCCGATAAAGAATATTAGCGGAAACATCATCGGTATGCTTTATGTGGGGATGCTCGAAGCCCCTTATGTGGATTTGAAAAATCGTGCTGTGCTCACATTTTTGGGGGTAGCTATCTTGAGCGTTACTCTTTTAGCAATAGTAGCGCTTTTTACTACCGAAAACATCACTCGACCACTGAAAGAGCTGCTGTTTGCCACACAGAAGGTCGCCCAGGGGAATCTTTCTCACCGGTTGCGAATAAAGACTAGCGATGAAGTCGGCCAGTTAGCGAGCTCGTTTAATCAGATGACCGGTGAGCTTCAGAAAGCAACAGAGAAGTACCAGGTTTTAACGAGAACCCTGGAGGATAAAGTCGCTGAGAAGACGGAGGAACTGAGGAAAGCCCAGGGTCAGCTTATTCAAACGGCGAAGTTAACATCGCTGGGAAAGTTGGCTGCAGGGATAGCTCATGAGGTGAATAATCCACTGACGTCCATATTGATTAACAGCCACCTTGTTGCCGAAAAGCTGAGCGGGGATGACCATTTTCAGGAGAATCTGCAGTTGATCATCGACGAGACGACTCGCTGCGGGGCTATCGTGAAGGGTCTTTTGGATTTCTCCAGGCAGACTCCGCCAGAGAAGAACAAGTTCGATCTCAACGAGGTAGTTGAAAACACGCTGCAGATGTTGAAAAGCCAGATTTTGGTCCATGAGATCCAGATGAAGAAAGACCTTGATCGGGAATTGCCGGAGATAATGATCGACGTCAATCAAATAAAACAGGTGTTCACCAACATGGTCCTAAATGCGTTAGATGCGACGCCCAAAGGGGGCTGGCTGACCGTTCGTTCGCAGATGGCATCCGACCGCCAATTTGTGGAAATCACATTTCAAGATACCGGTCACGGCATAGAGAAAGGGAACATAGGCAAGATCTTCGACCCGTTTTATACCACAAAAGGAATGGCGGGTACCGGGTTGGGGCTTTCCGTGAGCTATGGGATCGTGCAACGGCACGGAGGAACTATCAATGTGCAAAGCGAGCCGGGAAAAGGAACCACCATGACCATCCGGCTGCCAGTCACTGAGTACCAAGAAGACGAAGTTGCCTAAGGAGGTGGATAGAAATGGAGAACAAAGCAAAGATACTGGTCGTCGACGATGAAGTGCCCGTCTGCAGAAGCATAGCCAGTGCACTGGAGACGGAGGGTTACCTTGTTGATCAAGCGCTTAGTGGGGAGGAGGCTCTGCAGAAGGAAGGGGAAAACAGATACGATGTGATCATCGCCGATCTGATGATGCCGGGCATGAGCGGGATGGATCTGTTGCGGGCGGTGAAGGAGAAAAGGAAGGATATTGTGGTGATCATGATCACCGGGTATCCAACCATGAAGACAGCGGTGCAAGCCGTGAAACTGGGGGCATTTGACTATTTGCCGAAGCCATTTGCTCCAAGTGAGTTGCGCAATCTGATCTCGCGGGCACTGGAGAGAAAGCGTATCTATGAGGAGGAAGCGGCAGTGGGAGAGACAGCAATAGTAAAATCTCCTCTGCCAGAAGATCTGTATTGTATTCCGGGGCATTCCTGGGCAAAGCTGGAGGACGATGGCAATGTGCGCGTGGGAATTCATGAGTTGTATTTGAGAACCGTCAAGAACTTCTCTTCTATAAAGTTCCCCGATGAGAACGAGAAGGTAAGTCAAGGGGAAACTTGTTTGTGGGTGGTCGACACCGCCGGAAATCTGCACAGATTATGGTCGCCGGTGAGCGGCCGGGTGATCTCTATCAACGAGCAGGTCGAAGAGGATTATTCCCGGGTAATGGAAGATCCTTACGGATCCGGATGGTTGCTGTTGATCAAACCGTTGAGGTTCGAGGAGGAGCTGGAGGACCTGGTCCCATTTGATGGAAAATAAAGTGGGGCTCACGGATGTGCTGGAAACGTTGCTGAGTGGTGCGTTAAGATCTCAGAAATACGCGGGTGAGAGTTCTGGGATTGATGCCGGGAAGCATGGAAAGGGCCGCCCTGTGCTCGTGCGGTATTTTAAGAGTTGTATGTACTTTCATCTTATCTGATCTTGTGTTCGAAACTTCACAGAGATTTTTCTGAAGTCTGTAATTGTTTTATATTTGCTTGTTGCCAGTCTGGAGAAAAAAGTCATGAGCAGCGATAAGGTCACCATCAAAATACCTCGCCAACTGTACAATAAGCTGCGCAAGATCATCGATGAGAGCGGCTTCAGCAGCGTCAACGAGTTCATCGTCTATGTTTTGCGTGACCTGGTGGCTCTGCAAAGAGAGCGCGAAGACAGCTTAACGCCGGAGGAGGTGAAGTTGCTGAAGGAACGTCTGAAAAAGCTGGGATATCTTTAACCGCGTTGGATCACCACCAATTTTTGATCTTGCCATCAAAATCCGCAAAGAACCCCCCTTTTTCCTCTTGAACCATCCCGGACAGAAAAAATACGGCATATTCCTTGCTCATTAAGAAAAAGTGTCTGGCCCTCGGCCAGCCGATTTATTGCTTGACAAGATACTACAATTGGAGTATAATTGTAGTATGCGTGGGCAACGAATTGTTTTCTCTCTCCAATTTGCTTTTGGGATCTTGCCATAGGACTAAAAGCTATTCAGGGGGGATTTCATGGAGTTTGTCCTTTATGTCATCATTGCCTTTGTGTGTGAGTTTGTAGACTCGACCATCGGGATGGGGTATGGCACTACTTTGACTCCGCTGCTGTTGCTCATGGGCTTTCAACCCCTGCAGGTTGTCCCTGCTGTCCTTTTCTCGGAATTCATAACCGGTGTACTGGCCGGGCTGATGCATCACCGGGTGGGCAATGTAAGTTTTGATTTCAGAAGGGATGACAGGGTTCGCAAACGCCGCCTGCGGGCGCTTGGCTATATTCCACGCTCTTTTGATGCCAAGGTGACCTATGTTTTGATTGTTCTGGGAATTTGTGGTGTTCTGGGGGCGGTTTTCCTTTCCACAAATATTCCGGCGAAGATCGTGAAGGGATATATTGGGGTGATGATCCTGGCCATAGGTCTGTACATCATCCTGAACGTAAACAAAGACAAGATGTTTAGCTGGACCAAATTCAGCGTTATAGCCGTCCTCAGCGGATTTAACAAGGGCATATCCGGTGGGGGGTATGGTCCCCTGGTCACTGGCGGACAGGTTGTCTCCGGCCGTTCTGCCAAAAACTCCATCGGCAGCACCTCTCTGGCCGAGGGACTCATATGCCTGGTGGGATTCTTGGCCTATATGGTTATGCGAAGAGGGATTTACTGGCGGCTGGCTCTGCCCCTGCTTATCGGCGCCGTGTTATCCACCCCCCTGGCTGCCCTGGCGGTGAAGAGGATGCCGGAAACGAAGCTAAAATTGATCATCGGCGTCGTCACCATGGCCCTGGGCATATTGACCCTCAAAAAATTGATTTTGTGAGCGTCATAACGGTCTGCTTTGCGTCCCGATGGTCTTGGAGACCATCGGGATTTTTTTCGGGCGGGCAAGAAAAGGGGGATTGTTAAAAACTATTTGTAAAAGCTGGCCAGAATCATTAAAATATAAGCATGTGGCAAAAAAGGGTGGACGATTATCATGAAAACAGATGGGGTGGAATAAATGGCAGCTCGAAAAAGAGGTTTATCAGATCTGCTGGTGCGTGACTTCCGCATGGACGACTACGATCCGCTCATGGCCATTTGGGATAAGGCCCAACTTCCCTGTAAACCCCGGGGGCGGGACAGGCGAGATAAGATCGAGAGAGAGATCAAAAAGCCAAATGCCGTTTTCCTGGTGGCCGAGATCGCTGGCCAGTTGGTGGGTTCTATCTTGGCCACTCATGACGGGCGGAAAGGCTGGATCAACCGTCTGGCCGTGTCTCCGGCATTTCGCCGGCGGGGTATCGCCAAAAAGTTGGTGGTCGAGGCGGAGAGCCGTCTCACCGATCAGGGCATCGAGATCGTGGCTTGCCTCATAGAGGACTGGAATGCGGACTCAAAGCGGTTTTTCGAGAGCATCGGATACAACCGGTTTGACAAGATCAGTTACTTCACTAAGAAGAAGCATGCGGATGTGTGAACCGTGATCGTTGGATGGCGGCAGGTAAGTGTTTTAGGGGCTCGATATTTTGAGCCCCTTGTTCTTTTGTTTTTTGGGAGGGGGAGGTTT
>CBDUWG010000130.1:0-5743 GCA_965370845.1 uncultured bacterium | reverse complement strand
GGCGCGGCGCCCCACGCCGGCCGGAGCGAGGGGGACACCTCCCCCTCCTAATGCTCCTTTTCGTCGCATCCCCCACCCTCCCTTCAAAAAGATTCATTTTAAATTGCAAATTGGACATTGCAAATTTTAAATTTGTCCCTCCCACCCCGGTGTTTTATTATCATCTCAGCAACCCACCATCACACGATCTATACCACCCCTACTGCCCATACTTCGCTGCAATCGGCATCCGCCGGCCCATGCCGAAGGCCTTGGAGGTAACCTTCAGGCCCGGAGCGGCCTGCCGGCGCTTGTACTCGTTGCGGTCCACGGCGCGGGTCACCCACTTGACCACCTGCGGGTCGAAGCCCTGCAAAGCGATGTCTTTCGCAGAACAGTGCTCGTCCACGTAGAGGTGCAGGATGGGATCCAGGATATCGTAGGGAGGCAGAGTATCCTGATCCCGCTGGTCGGGCTTCAGCTCGGCCGAGGGAGGTTTCTCCAGGATAGCTTTGGGGATGACCTCCGTGCTGCGGTTTATGTGGCGGGCCAATTCGTACACCATGGTCTTGGGCACATCCGAGAGGACGCTCAGCCCGCCGCTCATGTCACCGTACAGGGTGCAATACCCCACGGCCATCTCGCTCTTGTTGCCCGGGGACAGGACCAGACAGCCGAACTTATTGGACAGGGCCATGAGCATATTGCCCCGGATTCGAGCCTGGATGTTCTCCTCCGTCACGTCGGGCTCTTTTCCCGGAAAGTGTTCCTTGAGGGTCTCCAGATACGTGGCAAAGATGTCCGAGATGGGGATCACCTTGAAGGGAACATGCAGATTTTCGGCCAGCTTGGCGGAGTCTTCCACGCTGCCCCTGGAGGAATATGGGGAGGGCATGGAGATGCCCAGGACATTCTCGGCGCCCAGGGCCTCCTTGGCCAGGCAGCAGACCAGGGCTGAGTCGATGCCGCCGGACAGCCCCAGGGTGACCCTGGAGAAGCCGCACTTTCGGGTGTAATCGCGGATGCCCAGGACCAGTGCCTGGCAGACCGACTCTACCTGGTCCTGGGGGACATATTGTTCGGGTGCGCCGGCGCTGACGGTGTTTACGGTCAGCAGGTGCTCCTGGAATGGGGGAAAGGTAACCACGGTTTCCCCGTGCGCATCGATGAACAGGCTCCTTCCATCGAAGATGAGCTCGTCATTGGCTCCGACCTGATTGACGAAGATGAAGGGCAGCTCGTATTTTCGGGCGTGATTACGGACCAGGCGGTGGCGGACCTCCTCCTTGCCGGCGGCGAAGGGGGAGGCGGAGATATTCACCAGAATGGTGGCCTTCTTCTCGGCAAGAAGGGCGATGGGGTCCAGGGAATAATTTCTCCAGGAACACAGCTGCGGATCATTCCAGGCATCTTCACAGATGGAGATGCCCAGGACCTCTCCCTTGAAGGGCACAGTGTCTACTTCTGCAGCGGGATCGAAATACCGGGACTCGTCGAAGACATCGTAGCTGGGCAGAAGGGATTTGTGCTGGCAGAAGATGATCTTGCCCTTGTGGATCAGCAGGGCGGAGTTGTATAGCCCCTTGCCGCTCTCTTTTCTCGTGGAGAGCACGGCCCCCACCAGAATACCTGTCTCCGGGTACTGTTCGGAGACATCCTGGAGCTTCTGTATCGCCTCTCGACTTTTCTCGATGAACCACGCCCGCTCCAACAGATCCCGGGGTGGGTAGCCCACCAAGAAAAGCTCCGGGAAGACCACAAGATCTGGTTTTTCGCCGGAGCACTTGCCCAGGACCTGGGCCACTTTGGCCGCGTTTCCAGCCACATCTCCCACAGTGGGGTTCAACTGAGCCATGGTCACTTTCATCTTGGGATCACTCCTGCCAGATGGTTTTCTCTAATCCCCTCCGCCTGAAAAACGATTCCCGCTCTGCTCACAGGTCCAGAAGCTTCACCTGCACCCCCATCCCGGTCAGACGCTCCGCCTCCTGGCGCACCTCGTCCTGGGCGGTCAGGAACAGGATTTGCCAGCCGTCCCGGGTCAGCCGGCCCAGCATCTGCATCTGCTCCCGGAGCCTGGTCCGGTCGCTGTTCACCAGGGCGTCGTCGAAGATGAAGAAGCCTTTACCGTACAAACGCTTTTCCGCCAGAGCCACCCGCAGGATGGTCAACAGCTGGTCCTTGGTGCCCGTGCTCAGGCTGGCGAAGTCCCAATCGCGTCCCTGATCGTCGGTGACCCGGGGGATCAGGTTTTCCATGGTCACCGAACGGTACTTGCCGCCGGTGATCTTCTGAAATCTCCGGCGAACCGTTTCGCTTCCGATGACATCGTCCAGGATAGCGTCGGATTTCTGCAGCAAGCGGCCAAAAACATCCCTGACCCGCTTTCCGGCCCGCTCGAGGATCTGGGTTTCCTTCAACTCCCGCCTCAGATCCGCCACTTTCCAGGCCACCTCCTCGGGCTTCTGACAGCCAAAACCGGCTTTCAGCTCGGCCTTCAGATTGGTCAAGTCCTCGTAGGCGCTGCGTTGTTTCCGGCGGCACTCTGTTAGGTGCTTGTTGAGCTCCTCCAGCAGGTTTTCGTCCTCCACGGCCTGGATCTGGTCCATGGAGCTCAGCTCCTCGAGCTTGCCCGGCCACAGGGTCTCATCGGGGCCCAACAGCGCCCGCAGGCCGCCCTTGTGTTTTTTTTCTACATCGCTGTCCAGCTCTGTCTTTGTCTGAACCCGTCTGCGCAGCTCCTCCAAGTCGGCCAGTCCCACCCTGTCGCGCAGGTGGCGGATCTGACCAAGGATCTTCTCCATGGCCTCGGCTTTCGCTTTCTCCTGTTTGGTCAGACCCTCGACGGTCCTGGTCAGTTTGGGCAGTTGATCCTGGAGCTGTTTGCGCTGGCCCTCCAGCTCGTATTTCTCTTTGCGCAGGTTCATCAGTCGCAACCTAAGGGCCGGCAGGGTCTCCGCCTCAAGCCCCAGCTCGCGTCCCCAGCGGAGAAGCTTTTCCCGCCGGTGAAGGAACAGGCCTTTCCGTCCGGCTCCCCGGCGAAGGATGAAGGTGAGGCCGATGGCCAGGGCCACCAGGATGAAGCCGCCGACTAGAAGAGGCAGAGTTTTTGCATACAGGCCCAGGATGAGGGCCAGAGCGGAGGTTCCCCAGGCAATCCACGGTGCCCAGCCAGGGATATCGCTGCCCAGCTTTTTGCCCTCCTGAAGGGCCACCTCGGCAAGCTCCTGCTCCCTGTCGGCTGCGGAGCGCAGTTTCTCCGAGAGAAGCCCCACCTGGCGGGCCAGCTGCGTCATCTTGGTCTGCGCTTCATTGTGCCGCGTCTGTTCCTGATCCTTCTGCTGGCGCAGCCAGGCCAGCTGGGCCGCTTGCTTATCCGACTCCCCGGCCAATTTTCCCCACTCATTAAGGTCCTTCTCCGTATAGCGGCCGTGTTCGGCCTGCAGCTTCTCCCCGGTGATTTTCATCTGCCGGTACATCTCATCGGCGCGCAGGAGTCTGGCCTTGTGCACCCCTTTTTTGGTGTTCTCCGCCTCCTGGAGGAGCTTTTTCTCTTTGAGCTTCAGCTCGTCATAGGTCTTTTCCAGCCCGCGCAGGGAGTGGATCCTCTGTTCGTTATCTGTGAACCAGGTGAGCTTCTGCTGAATTTCCTCTGTCCGCCTCTGATGAGCCTCCTTCAGACCGAGATTTTCGGTCAGGTCCGCCTCGGCGGCGATCTTTTTCAGCACCTGCCGGGGCTCCTCCTGAAAGCCCAGCAGCTTGCCCTTGAGGGTCTCCCACCAGTCGCGGAACTCGCGGCCATCTCCCCTGGCCAGCTCCAGATCCCCCTCCCGGGCGATGAAGATGGCCCGCAGCTCATCCCAGCCGATACCCCAGCGGTCGCGGAAAGTCTCCGGGTCCGGGAAATCCAGCTCACGGTCGTCCTGGTTTACCACCACCCGCAGAGAGATCTCCGAGCCGTAGCGGTCCTTCAGGTGTTTCAGCGACCGGGGCATGCTCTTCAGGGCGCCGCCCTTTTTGTCGGTGCGGGCCAGCAGGCTGATCACGATGGCGTCTACCAGGGTGGTCTTGCCCGACTCGTTGGCACCGAAGATCAGGTTGAAGCCCGGCCCGAAATCTAACCCCTTGTCCTGGAAGAGGCCGAAATTGTCCATTTGAAGACTCTTCAGGATCATCGTTTTCTCTTTTGTAGGTGCGAAAAGCCCAGGGTGATGATCTCCAGGGCCTTCTCCGATACGGCCCCGGCCTCCGGATCGTCGTCAGGATCCTGTTTGTGGATCTGTTCGGCGAACATGCGGAAAAAGGCATTTTCCATCAGACGACTGTAGTCGAACAGGTTTACCCGTGGTTTTGGACCACCCAGCTTATCCAGCCGTTTCTCCAGGCGCTCTCGCAGCAGTCGCTCATCCCGGGCATAGCCTGTGACGGTCACCACTGGACGGGCATGGGATTTGAGACCGGCCAGAAGCCCCTCCAGCTCCTGGAACATCTCCTCCTCGCGCCAGGGGAAGCATTTCAGGGAGATCTCCTGGTACCAGGGAACCCCCTTGAGGTGGATAGCGTTGACCTGGGCCGACTTTTCCCCGTCTATTTGGACCACAGCCACGGATCGCGGCCCCAGCTCCCGGGCCGTCAACGGAAAGGCGGAGCCCGGGTAGCAGCAGAGGATGGGTGAGGTGGTGTGGTAGAACCGCCGGTGAAAGTGGCCCATGGCCAGGTAGCGAATGGGCAGGTCCTGCAGATCCTCGGGAAAGACGGGGAAGTAATCGCCCACATCCTCCTTCTCCTCTCGCAGCCAGCCCAGCCACTGGTCCAGGTAGAGGGTGCCGTGACAGGCCACCACCAGAGGCCCCTGTAGCCGGGCCAGGTCCTCCCGCAGGTCGGCAAAGCCCCGCTTGTCCCGGTAAGGAAGGCAGACCAGGGGCAGCTCGCCCAGGTTCTCGAAGACCTGCATGTCCCCCTGGGCCAGCAGGGCCTTATCGCCATAGTCGGCCGTCGAACCGTAGCTGCGTGCATCGTGATTGCCGGGCACCAGCACCGTCGGGCGGTCCCACACCTCTAACACCTGACGCACCTGGGGACGCAGGCGGTCGGCGTCGTGATCGCTGTCGAACAGATCACCGGCGAACAGCAGGAAGTCGGCGTCGTGCTCGGCCGCCAGGTGGACGATGATCTTCAGGGCCTGTAGCTGCTCGGGGGCGTCGGCCGCGCGCAAATGCAGATCGGCGGCGTGGATGAATTTCATGATTTTCTCCGGAAGATGTGACCGAGGATTTGTGCGCCCTAAAAATATATCGTTGATTTGCCAGATGCAAGGGTTGAGTGAAGAAAATCGTTAATTGAGTTTTGAGAGTTCTGAGAGTTAAGAGCTTCTTGAGCGCGGAGCTGGGAGCTCGGAGTGCCACCCCTCTCCCCATTTATTCTAATTTCAGTTTTTTTGCTCCCAGTTCCGCGTTCCGAGCTCCACGCTCGGTGGGGTGGGGGATGGGTGGGGGAGGCTTCCCCCTGGCTCCGGCCAACGTGCTCCGAGAAAGGCCCGGGGCACCGGGGCGCTATCGGCGGCTATCGCCGCCGATGCCGTTTTCCTTCACGTCAACCGGCACGCGCCCCTCGTTGTCCTCCGCCACCCCCTCTTCTCGAGGTGAAACGTCTGGTGCGTGTGAAGAGTGTGGCAATTCTTGATGCTGAATCTCGAGTCTCGGTTATTCCCTGTCCCGCAGAGGCTTCTGCCTCTGCGGATGGAGCCGGAGGGGCCGGAGCCCCT
>CBDUWG010000129.1:0-5767 GCA_965370845.1 uncultured bacterium | reverse complement strand
TATCTCCCAATTTCTCTGACAGTAAACACATATCTGAGGACAGGAATTGTAAGGCTTCAAGATCACGATCTGCGGATAACGCCTGGTGATCAGGTCGATGGGAGAGGTGTCATGCTCGCCCATGTAGTCGGCGAAGAGCCCGCGGTCTTTTTTGTGTTTGATCATCCAATCCACATAGCTCTCTGGGGGGATAACCTGAGCTCTGACGGCGTAATCGTAGCGACGGCTGGCATCGGATTCCATCAGCGAGAGATAAAAGGGTGTGATGCCGAAGGGGAGTCCGTGCACTCGGGCCCTAGCGACCTGTCGCTCCTCCCCCGCCGTCAGTTCCACCAGGGATCCCAGGGTCTTCTCGTCTCGGATCACGTGCCGCAGATGCCATCTCCAATCGTCCCAGTCTTCTTTCTGACCCTTAAAATAGCTCAAAATTCGTTGTCTGTTGCGTCGGCGTTTTCTGATCACCTTCGGATCTAGACCCGAGGGATAGCGCTCTAAAAACCTGTCCATGGAATGACAAAGTCTATCCAGAGCTTTGCATCTGGTTTGAGCTGCTCGTCTCCCCCTCATGTCCAGGAAAGCTGGACGTCGCATGTTCTCGTAGATCCCGGACCGACCGCTGATTCCCCTGAATAGGTGGATCAGCTCCTCCACGAAGTCCTCGGTGATTAACTGCACCGCCTGGAAATCGTCGCCCTTGATCAGGTGATACAGATAATAGAGAAAATTCACCCCGGTGATCTTCTCGTTGCGTTTGGCCAGGATATTCCTGAACACCGTCAGACACTCCCGCATGTTGGCCCGCTCTAAAAACTGGACCCTCTCCAAGCCCATCTCTAAGGCTCTCTGGTGACCGTTCAGATATCGATAGAGACGGCGACGGGCTTCCTCCAGGCTCCTGCTTCTGATAATGATGGTGCATATTTGAGGAGAGGCCTGCTTGAGCCGGCGCATGAACGATTCCCAGTTATGCATCTGGGGAGGAAAATGATTCGCTTTGCCCTTTGCCTGTGCTGCTTTCTGTATCACGACTTATCTCCGTCAGTTTCCTGGACAATCTGAGATATTAGGAATCATTCTCTCCGCGGTGGAGGCCGACTCTGCAGGGATCTCCATCAGCCCGTTTCGCCCGGATATGGTCCGCACCAACCGGGCCAGACCGCTCCCGTAAGTGATTAACCCGCTGACCAACAGGAAAGACCAAAAGCAGATGAAACGGCTCAGCAGAATGGTCACGCCGCTGACCCCCCGGGCCACACCGATGAGCGAGAACAGCGAAAACTGAACAGCATCTATCTGTCCCACGGCACCTGGGGTAATAGGAACAGTGGCCACCAGATTGACGGTAAAGGATATGAAGGCCACCCACGGCAGAGGCAAGGGGTAGTTGAGGCTCAGAAGAATTAAATAGGTGACCAGAGCATCGCTGAACCAAATAATCAGAGTGCAGAGCAAAGCCAAGAGCACCCTTCCCCGACTTTTGGCGATGAGCCGCACATTTTCCATCAGCCGAAACAGGAAGCGGACAACCTTTTGGTACCGGGCCGAAGAGGATAGAGCGCGCGCCTTGGTCTCCAACTTAGGCACGAAATAGAAAAAAACCAAGGCTATGAGAAGGACGGAGAAGGTCACTTGATACAGAGTTAATATCCACTTGGGCAGTCCAAGGCTGAGGATGAAAAAGCTAAAAACAAGAGAACAGCTCAAAATAACCAGGCCATCCAGAGCACGCTCCACAAAAATGCTGCCCAGACCTACTCTCAGGGGAATCTGGCGATCTTTTTTCAACAAATAAGCTCTGGCTACATCTCCCGCCCTGGCGGGCACCAGGGCGCTGATGAACCAGCCAACCAAGATATACGAAAACAGGGTAGAGACACAAAGTTTCTGGCCCAGCGCCCGCAGCAAAATTCTCCAACGCAGGGCGCGGATCAAAAAGGAGAAATAATAGACCGAGAAAGCCGCCACGATGTATCGCGGATTCAGTGCCCGAAGCCTTTCCCAGGACGTCCTAAAACCGGACAGCTTCAAGATGACCAAAAAGGTCAGGGCTCCAAGAATGATAATGGTGATCGCCCGTCGGAGATTGATCCTCTTGGTCATTGAAAAGGCTTCCGAAGACATCCGATCACACCTCTCGATCGTACTCACTGCCCCTCTCCACAGGATTGAAGGTTCCCCTGGTGAGAAAGGAGACGAAGGGGTAGATCATCTCTACCACAAAGGGAAGAGGATCGTCCATAGAAAAGTCGTCATAGGAAACATCGCGACGGTAGAATTTAAGATAGTCCAGCAACATTTTGTACTGACTGAGGGGCCGTCTGAGATAATCACACAGAGCACGCCAGTCTCCCCATAACCAGCGCGTCTTGACGCCCAGGGGGTATTCCAAGACAGGGTCAACGTCTCCGTCCACAGCCATACGATAGAGCAGATAGGGAAAATCAACCCCGGAGGCCACTCCCTGATATAGTGAGCCCCAAAATCGCGGGTTTATCTCCATGAGCATCGGCCCCCGGTCCCGGGTAAGGGTGAACTCTGCCTCGGCGATTCCATGCCAGCGCAGGTGCTCCAGAACCTGCTGGGCGATCTGCTCCATCCGGTCATTCCTGACGCTGACCCGCAGAACCGCCGTGCCCCCCTCTATGGGAAACTCCCGTAAAAACTTGAAGGTGCATTTCGCTCGCAGCTCTCCCCGATTATACAGCATGCACACCGAGTATTTTGTGCCTGGCACATACTCCTGGATGATGGGCGACTCCTCCGCGCCGAACCCCAACCGGTGCCTCAGCTGCTCATAGGCCCTGCTCAGCTCTCCGGGGGAATAGACGCAGCTCAGGCCGAAGGAACCATGGGCCCGGCGCGGCTTGATAATCGCCGGGTAGTCAAGCGCGCCGGCGATCTTCTCTATCTCTTCCTCACGGTTCACAGAATACGTTTTGGGGATGGGCACCCCCAACTTCTGGGCCAGGGCGTAAAACCTGTCTTTGCTGTGCAGCGTCATAATCTGGTCGTAATCGGCCAGGGGCACTTTCAGAAAAGGCGTCAATCGGTCCCGATAGCGGGCGATGACGAACCCTTCCTCGTGCATTGGAATCAAGACACGGCAGCCGTATTCCCGGGCCTTCCGGGCTAAGGTCTCGATGAAGCGTTCCGGAAATAAGTACGGCGATGGATAGACGAAGTGACCATGACAATACCGGGAACAAAAACACATGGATGGAGAAAAACTATCCCCGACCACAGCCTTGATACCCCTGCGGGCCATACTCTTCATGGCCGTATAGGCCATTCGATTTCTCCCAAAAGTGATCAGAGCACTCATCGGCTTCCACGGCTGGCACCTTCAGGGGAATCATCCCTCTCTTCCCCCTGCCAGATTTGCTCCTCTGTGGCCATCTTTGTTTCCCAAACCCATTGGCTGCCGTTCTGTCGGTACCAGTCTATGGTGAGCTTCAGCCCCTCCTCCAGGGATACCTGAGGCCGCCAGCCAAACAGAGTCATGGCCTTGAAATAGCTGCAATTCAACCGCTCCACGTCCAGAGGGCGTAGCCTTACCTTTTCCACATCCATCTGAACCGACCGGTGTCCCATGAGCCGGGAGATGATCCGGGCCAGCTCCTCCACGGACCAATCTCGCCCTTGTCCAAGATTAACCACTTCTCCCACAGCCTCATCGCACTTCATCAGCCTGATGGCCCCGCAGGCGGCATCATCCACGTAGGTCAGATCTCTGCGGGCCTTCACGTTGCCCAGCTTCAGTCGGTTGTTACCGTTTAGCTGAGTAATCAGCTCGGGGATGATGTAGGGATGGGTTTCGCGAGGGCCATAGGTGTTAAATTGGCGCAGGATAATAATGGGCAGATCTTGCTCTTTATGCAAACTGTAACAGAGCCGGTCGGCGGCCAGCTTGCTCACTGCATAGGTAGAGCATGGCCGCAGGGGGTGGTGCTCGTCCATGGGCACATACTGGGCGCTGCCGTACACCTCTGATGAGGAATACTGGAGAATCCTCTTGACCCCGGCTTTCTTGCAGGCCAACATCACATTCATGGCACCGGTTGCGTTGACCTCAAAGAATTTTCGAGGCCGATCGTAGCAATGTGGGATATACGGCTCAGCGGCCAAATTGAAGACACAATCAACCTTTTCCTGGCACATGATCTCATCCAGACCCGGGTCCAAAATGTCTCCCTCCACAATATCCACCCGATCTTGAACATCGGTCAGGTTAGATCTATCCCCGCTGACGAAGTTGTCGAAAACCAGCACTTCTGCGCTCTCTTTCAGCAGCTCTCTTACCAATGTCGAGCCGATGAAACCGGCCCCACCGGTGACCATTACTTTTTTTTCGCTCAGTTCCATCTTAAAAACCCCTTATGTTCAATTCTGTGCAGCAAGTCTTAGGATGCTCCAGATCGGCGGCGGCGGTAATATTCAACGGTCCTCTGGATGCCCCCATCCAGGTTCACTTGAGGCTTCCAGCCCAGTTCCTTTTGAGCCTTGGCGCTGTCCAGACAGATCCGGTGTATCTCGCCCAACCGCTCCTGGGCATAGATGGGCTCGATCTCGGTGACCAGATGCTTTTTCAGAGCAGCGAAAATCTGATTTACGGAGATCTCCCGGCCCCACCCCAAATTCATAATCTGGCCGTCGCCCCTCTTAATGGCCAGCAGATTGGCCTCCACGATATCTCCCACGAAAACGTAATCCCTTGTATGCGTGCCATCGCCATAGATGGTGGGTCGCTTTCCAGCGAACAGAGCTTCGGTGAAAATGGCCACCACTCCCGCCTCCCCAAGAGGATCCTGCCGGGGCCCGTAGACGTTGGGATATCGCAAAACAGTATAGTTCAAGCCGTGGTTGTGTCGGTACAGATACAGGTAATGCTCCACGGTATGCTTGGTGATACCATACGGGCACAGGGGATGAATGGAGTGACTCTCATCGGCAGGCAGAGACTCCGGTTCCCCGTACACGGCTCCGCCCGTGGAGGCATAGACGACTTTCTTGATTTCGTGTTTGACACACAGCTGGAGAAGGTTCAGAGACCCCAGCACATTTACCTGGGCATCGAACATGGGAGCCGTTACGGATTTGCGAACGTCTATCTGGGCGGCATGGTGATCCACCAGATCCGGCTTTTCCTTCTCAAAAACCTCTGCCAAACCGGGGTCGCGGATGTCCAGTTGATAAAAGGTGGCTGCGGGATTGATATTCTCCCGGAAACCAGTGGACAGATCATCTACGATGACCACCTCATACCCCTCGGCGATGAGCCTATCGGCGATGTTGGAGGCGATAAAGCCAGCTCCTCCGGTGACCAATATCTTCATTTCACACCTTCCCCTCTTTTTATGATTGTTCCTTCAGGAGACGGTTCTTGATGTAATCCTCCAGCGCCTCCTCCCAGGAACGCATCCAGTCCAAACCCATCAGATGAAACAGATAATCTCGGATGCCCTCCATCCTGGGCCTGGGAGCCGGAAGGGAGAAAGCATCGGAGCTGACAGGTTCCAGGACACAATTTGGAATACCCGCCAATTCCACGATCTTCTGGGCATATTCGAACCGACTGCAGCAACCCTCATTGGCCATGTGGTAAGTACCATACCAGCCCGTTTCCACCAGCTTCAATATTCCCCTGGCCATGTCCACCGTATCGGTGGGAGAGCCGAACTTATCATCGACCACCTGCAAGTTCTTTCCCTGAACGGCCAGGTTGATGAGCTTGCTGACGACTTTTTTGTCCCGATCTCCTCCCCCGAAC
>CBDUWG010000128.1:0-5777 GCA_965370845.1 uncultured bacterium | reverse complement strand
AATATACACCGTGAGCGAGACAAGGATTAGGGCGTTTTAAGACGATCCCGTTTTCATTTTCCATCAATCCGGTCCCGTTCCTCAATAAGGATTATCCCTATCAATTCCCCAGTTTCCCAGTTTGTCTCTCGACTGGAACGGTATGTTGTACATAAATTGAGTTGGAGACAAAATTTCCCCAACGATGATACCGTGGATGATAACATCCACGGCGAGCAGGGATCATCTCCGCCCCTTTAGGCGCCTATTTGAATCACAAGCTGGACGTCTCCATCTACAAAAAGGCCTTCGCCGTGGTACTAATCATCGTGGCGGTGAGGATGCTGGCGTTTTGAGTCGGACGCAGCCTAATATATTTCTTTCCTTCTCCGCAGAGGACGAACAGATGGTCCGTTTGAGCCTGGCCTCCCACTGGCACTGGACCCAGAGAGAAGATTACACCAAAAAAGAGATGTCCATCGCTCACGGACAGACATCGAGGATCTACGCCATGCTTGGACAGCCAGATAACGCCAGAAGATATGGTCAAATGTGCCTGACAGCCAGCCGGGGAGTGGATCTTCCTCCCTTCTGTCTTGGCTATGCCTATGAGGCATTGGCTCGCGCCGAATCTGTTGCTGGCAATGGTGAAAAGATGGAGGAATACCTCGGTGAAGCGCGACGGGTGGCAGATACCATGTCCGATCCTGACGTGAAAAAGCAATTCCTGGAGAATCTGGAGACCATAAAATAGGCTGGAAAAAGTACGGTTTTGCGCTGCTCGTGGAGATCATCAGCGAGCTAGGATTGGTTTCCCCTCTACGGAGGGGAAAAAACCGGGGACACAGTCCATTCATATTAATTCGTTTGTCGTTTCTATCTTCTGATTTTATTTCTCCTTGCATTTTTTCATTTCTGCGTTACTTTGTGTTGAAGGGTTTTACAAGAGAGGGCGAGTATTATGAAAGCCCAGTCTATTGATACAGATCTAAAAGCGGAAGAATTTCTCATTTCTTTATAATAGAAATGCATGTACAGCAAAGAGGTTTTCTCATGTTCGTTCGCTCTCTAAAACTATTACTCAATTGTCGAGAAGGGCTATTTCTCGTGCGAATAAAGATTTAACTGAAAGACAAATTGATATCCTCTTTGTCGCTTATCATTATGGCGAAGAATTAGCCAATAGTCTTGAGAAATATTTGGACACAATTGATCATGAAAACTCCTGACATTCTTCAAGCTATCCAGCCGGTGATCTCAGCTTTCCAAGAATTATCTATCCCTTATTACATTGCTGGTTCAATAGCCAGTTCTGTCTATGGAATAGCTCGGGCTACAATGGATGTTGACATCGTGGCGAGCAAGCATGGAAAAAAGACCGTTCACTCACACGAAGGAGGTGAACCAGATGTCTTATCCCAAAAATCTGTGCATGATCCTCACTCTGGCGGTCCTGGGGCTGCTGCTGCTCACCCCATGTCTGGCTCAGGAAGCTCCCGGGGAGCCTGAAACGCCCGCGGAGGAAACCCCCGGTGAACCGGAGACCCCTCCTCAGGAAACACCCGGGGAACCTGAGACTCCGCCAGAAAAAGCTCCAGCCCTGACGGTCACCGTCACCATCTGCACGGCCATCGAGAACCGGGAGCCCGCAGGATTGGATGTTACCTTTCCGGCCACGGTGGGTCAACTATACTGCCATACCCTCATCGAAGGGGCCCCGGAGCCAACCAGTGTCACCCACGTCTGGTACCGCGGAGAGGAAAAGATGGCCGAGATCATCCTGTCCGTGAACTCGGCCCGGTGGCGTACCTGGAGTTCCAAGAAGATCGTCGAGAGCTGGACGGGGAACTGGCATGTGGACATCCTCAGCGAAGATGGGCAGGCGCTGACCGCTGTGTCTTTCCAAATTCAGTAGAGACGACAACGATCTGTAACGAAAAGGCCCTCCGTACTCCTGAGGGCCTTTTTTCTACAAAGACGCTCATAAGAGATGGGATTTCTCTTGCCCGGGACATAGTATTTGTATATTTTGAAATGATATTTCCGATTCGGGAGAGGAGCGTTTTATGAAAGCGATTTATCTCAATTTGCTGGTTATCATCCTGCTGGCCGTGCTAACGGGTTTGGCCGGCGCCCTGGACTGGACCCAGGAGTCCTTCCCCGACGATGAGTGGATCTACGACCGGGCTGAGTTCGGCTTCGGTGATGGTGATGAGACCACCGAGCTGACGGAAGGATGGTCCGCCTACTACTTCCGGTACTCCTTCAACGCGGCGTACATGGAGGATGCCAGCACCATGACACTGGAGGTCAACTACGACGACGCCTTCGTGGCCTACATCAACGGCCGGGAAGTAGCCCGCTCAACCAACATGCCCGTGGGAACACCCACCCATTCCACCCTGGCTCTCTCAGCCCACGAGGGGGGCGAGTTCGAGGTCTTCGACCTAACCTGGCTGGCGGACAATAGCCCCTGGGACTACGTGGACGATTATTTCCTCAACCTCTCTGTGGAGGTTCATCAGGTCGATCCGGCCGACGATGACCTGACCCTGGCCGTACGGCTCCTGATCGATGGTCTGCCCAGAATACACCACAACTCCAAGGGCCTCTACTGGTCCTGCGACTTGAGGCCGGCGGAGCTGGTCACAGACCCCATCACCACCATCCACCACCCCCTGATCAACATCCCGGCCATCGTGGAGCGCGGTCAGAGTTTCCAGATCACCTGCGGCGCTTCCTCCGCGGTCTCCAATTGGGAGACCCGGCTGATCTCGCCGTATGCTGCCAGCGACCTGGAACTGACCGAGACACAGTATGACGCCTTCACCCACCGGTGGTTCCTCCAGGTCCAGGTGCCCGCGGAGACACCCTTGGGACTGTATGACCTGGTAGTCACCGCCTCGGGAGACATCCGGGATACCACAGCCCAGTCGGTGAAGATCATCGAGCGGGCCAAGGACGATTTCTACTTCATCCACCTCACCGATACACATATCCCCGAGCGGGGAAGCAGCACCCTTCACCTTTTAGATGAGATCATCCCGGAGATAAACATCATCAACCCTGAATTCGTGCTCCTCTCCGGGGATTACGTGAACCGCAGCTATAAGGATCAGATGGAGATCGGACAGCTCTACTTAGAGAAATTTCAGGTCCCTGTCTTTCTGACTTCCGGCAATCACGATATAGGCGACGGCATGGAACCCTGGTGGGAGTTCTTCGGCTGGCCCTACCTGAACAGCTACGACCAAGTTCACTGGAACGGCGGTCCCCTGACCCAGGACTACAGTTTCGATTACGGCAACCTGCATGTGGTGGCTCCCATGACCTGGGTCAATTACAATGACTTTCAGTCCTCTATCTACGGGGACCACAGTATGATCCAGTCCCAGTTGAACTGGCTGCATCAGGACCTCTCCTCGGTGGAGGGAGATCCCTATCTGGTCATGTTCTACCATTACGACTTCGGCTGGTCGCCCCAGATGCCCGAATTCTTCAACCAGTATGGGGTGAATCTGGCACTGTGGGGACACACCCACCAGGCAGCCGAGTATCAGGAGGGGCCCACGCTGTCCCTGAACACCGACGACGCCATGAGCTCATCCGGGGGGTTCCGGCTGCTGAAGTTCGAGGACGGCCAGCTTATCGCCCACCCACACCTGTGGAATGCCGACAACATCACCCTGGATTTTTCATCCCCCAATGACGGCACCAGCCCCAGCAACACCGCCACCATTCTCAACACCCACAACCAGATTTTCGAGAACGCCTTTGTCCGGTTTCAGGTGCCATCTCCTGGAGAATATCAGGTGGGTGGCGGCGAGATCCTTCAGGTCATCGACACCGGGGGTAGCCTCATCTACGAGGTGGAAACAGAGGTGCCCGCCAACGGTCAGATTGCGGTAACCATCGTTCCTCAAGTGAGGGCTGAAGACGAACCACACGACGCGCGACCGGGCAAGTTCGTCCTCCATCAGAACAACCCCAACCCCTTCAACGATAGCACGAACATCTCCTTCGCCCTGCCGGGAGCTGGATATCGGCGCGTCTCCCTGAAAATCTACAATGTCTGCGGTCAGAAGGTACTCACCCTGTTAGACCAACACCTGCCTTCCAGCCGGCACACTGTCCGCTGGGACGGTCGCGACGGCCACGGATACTCTCTGGCCTCCGGCCTGTATTTCTGCCGCCTGCGCGCCGACGGGCGCACGAAGACGGTGAAGATGATGTTGCTGAGGTAGACAAATGGATCCTTGATGCTGGATGCTGGATAGAGGCTGTTCAAAAAGCGTGTTGTCTTCGAGCTTCGATCACGCCTTTATGTTTCTCCAATGAACATGATCTACGATCACAACCACGTTTTAGCAGAGGAAGTGATCTCCATGAATCTTGACGAGAGCAAAAATCTCGAAGATGCCAGGTCTAAATATCCGGACAAGTTTCAGTCGGAGAGGAGAATATTTGACCATCTCCATCGAGGAGGCCGAATATTTATCCACACCGCTTGCGGAGAACCACAATATCTGGTAAATGCACTCATCAATTATGTCACCTCTTATCCAACGGCCCTTTTCGACGCCGAGGTGCTTCAGGTGTGGACTCTCGGCGTGGCACCCTACATGGACGAAAAATTCAAGTACAATTTTCGACACAACTCCTTCTTCGTGGGCAACAGCACCAGGGCTGCGGTAAATGAAGGCCTTGCCGACTACACGCCGATATTCCTATCTGAGGTTCCCGATCTGTTCCTGCGCGGAGTTGTGCCCATCGACGTGGCCCTGGTGCAGCTATCGCCGCCGGATCAGCACGGCTATATGAGTCTGGGGGTGAGTGTCGATATCGTCAAGGCGGCTGCGGAAAAAGCCTCCCTGGTCATCGCTCAGGTAAATTCTAACATGCCCCGGGTGCATGGGGATGGGTTCCTGCACATCGAAGAGGTGGATTTTATCATCCCCCATGATGAGCCGATACTGGAATATGAGGAAGAACCGGAGGGCGATATCGCTCAGCGGATCGGAAAGTACGTGGCCCACCTGGTCCAGGATGGGGACACCATTCAGGTGGGATACGGAAGCATACCAAATGCCATCCTGGCCAATCTGGGAGACAAAAAGCATCTCGGGGTCCACACGGAGCTGATCAGCGATGGCATCGTGGACTTGATGAAAAAAGGGGTCATCGACAACACGCGTAAAACCATCAACCGCGGAAAGTCAGTGGTTACTTTCTGCATGGGCAAAAAGGAGACCTATGAGTTTCTCCACGATAACCCGGCCATAGAATTCAAAACCATTGATTACACAAACAATCCATTGGTTATCTCCCAGCACGACCACATGACAGCGATAAACTCCGCCCTGGAAATAGACCTCACCGGACAGGCAACGGCAGAATCTCTGGGGAAAACCTTCTACAGCGGAATAGGAGGGCAGGCAGATTTCATGAGGGGCGCCGTTCTGTCCAAAAGCGGCAAAACAATCCTTGCGCTGCCATCCACCGCCGACAACGAGCAAACCTCCAGAATCGTTCCCTTCCTCAAAGAGGGCGCCGGGGTTACTCTCATCAGAGGGGATATCAACTATGTGGCCACCGAGTATGGAATTGCATATTTACATGGCAAAAACATCAGAGAGCGAGCCATGGAATTGATCTCCATCGCACATCCCAAATTCAGGCCCGGACTGATAGATGAAGCCAAGAAGCTAAATCTGATATTCAAAGACCAGGCATTCATACCCGGTAAACGAGGTGAATATCCGGAAGAGCTGGAAACGTATCGTACCACAAAAACCGGG
>CBDUWG010000127.1:0-5834 GCA_965370845.1 uncultured bacterium | reverse complement strand
GATAAATAAAAGGGATCAGTTGCGACGGAAGTATGATTTCGAGTGCTCTGTGGTGGCCATATCGGATATCATGAAAGGTTCTATATATTTAGAAGAGGGCCTTGATTTGGAGAAACTGCTTTCCTTGCTCCGGGAAACGGGACGAATAGATGGCTATCCCGGAGCCACGACTGGCTGGGATAGTCTGAAGACCATCAGGGAAAGTGGAGCGGACATCGTTGTGGAAATATCCTATACTGATATCGATACTGGGGAGCCGGCTGCAAGTCATGTGCGCGCCTCCCTGGAGAGTGGAAAGCACGTGATCACCAGCAACAAGGGACCGTCTGCCTTGTTTGGAAGGGAGCTTGTTAAGCTGGCCAGGCAAAAAGGTGTTTGTTTTCGTTATGAAGGAACCGTGGTCAGCGGCACTCCGGTTTTAAATTTTGCTCTGGAGAACCTGGCCGGCACAGAGATTCGTGAGGTGCGGGGCATCCTCAATGGTACCACTAACTACATCCTCAGTGAGATGGAGAAAGGTAAAGGATATGAGGAAACGCTGAAAGTAGCTCAGGATCTCGGTTATGCAGAGGCTAAGCCGGATGCTGACGTGAAAGGATGGGATGCTCTGGCAAAGATCGTGATAATTGCCAACATGGTCATGGATGGGGACCTGAAGATAGCCGACGTGCCCTGCACGGGCATTACCGGTATTACGCTGAAGGATATAGAAACGGCAAGTCAGGAGAACAAGAGGTGGAAGCTCATCGCCCGGGCATGGCGTGACGGTGATAAAGTTCAAGCGGAGGTTTCTCCGAAGAAAGTGCCCGCAGACGATTTTTTGGCCGGCGTCGGAGGAGTTACCAACGCGCTGACCTTTGACACGGATCTATTGGGCAAGGTGACCGTCGTGGGTCCCGGAGCCGGAAAACTGGAGACAGGTTTTTCCATTTTGGTTGATATGCTCTCCATCCATCGTGAACGTTCCGCAGTAAACCGGACTTAGCATGAATGGAATAATAGTTCCCCAAATTACCTGATCAAGGAGGTTGTTTAATGAAGATGCTGATAGGCGGGAAGTGGGTGGACAGAGAGAACAAGATTGAAGTCAGGAACCCGTATGATAATTCTCTGGTGGACACCGTTCCAGCGGCCAGCTCCCAGGACATGAAAGACGCAATTACATCGGCCGTGGAAGGTTTTAGGGAAACTAAAAAGCTTTCTACGCTGGAGAGAATAACCATTTTGGCCAAGACGGCCCGATTGATGGAGCAGAGACTGGAGGATCTTGCTAAAACGCTTTCCTCGGAAGGAAGCAAAACCATCCGCGAGGCTCGTTTCGAGGTGGGCAGAGCCACTACCACCATCACGGTAGCCTCCGAGGAAGCCCGCAGAATAAACGGTGAGACGCTGCCTTTTGACAGCCGTGATGGCTCCAGGAACAGACGAGGCTACTATTACCGATTTCCAATCGGGGTCATCGGGGCTATCACCCCTTTCAACGATCCCCTGAATCTGGTGGCCCACAAACTTGGCCCTGCTCTGGCCAGCGGGAACTCCGTGGTACTTAAGCCAGCCACGGTGACCCCTCTGGTGGCCCTGAAACTGGGCGAGTTGTTCCTTGAAGCCGGGTTGCCTCCCAAAGGTCTGAACATCGTCACCGGCTATGGAAGTGAGATCGGCGACGCTCTGGTTACCGATGATCGGGTGCGGATGATCACCTTTACCGGAGGGCCTGAGGCCGGTCTGGAGATCGTTAAAAAAGCTGGTTTGAAGAAGATAAGTATGGAATTAGGATCCAATTCTGCGGTCATCGTGATGGCAGACGCTGATCTGGATAAGGCCGTGCCTTCTTGTGTCGATGGAGCCTTTGGCTGTGCTGGTCAGAATTGTATAGGGGTACAGCGTCTCTTCGTCCACACAAGAGTCTATGATGAATTTCAGGATAAGTTCGTTGCCAAAACAAAAACCTTAGTGATGGGACCTCAGCACGATGAGAAAACCGAAATGGGCCCGATGATCTCGGAAAGCGAGGCCAAAAGAATAGAGTCATGGGTTCAGGAGGCCGTTTCCCAGGGCGGAGAGATCCTGTCCGGTGGCATTAGACAGGGGTCAGTTTATCAACCAACAATCCTCATTAATGTTCCGCTCAGCGCCAAGGTTGTTGCCGAGGAGGTGTTTGCCCCGGTGGTGGTCCTTTTTAAATTTAATGATCTTTCGCAGGTCATCGAGACCATCAACAGCTCCAAGTACGGGTTGCATGCAGGCATATTCACTCAGAACATCAACAATGCCTTCCAGGCCATCGAGGGCATCGATGTGGGCGGGATAATGGTCAACGACACCTCGGATTATCGCATCGATCAGATGCCTTTCGGAGGCGTCAAGCTTAGCGGTCTCGGGCGCGAAGGACTTCGCTATGCCATCTACGAGATGACCGAACCAAAAGTGGTGTGTTTCAACCTGTAATTACTACCAACTTTACAAAACAGGATAGGAGGAACTCCCATGAAGATGGACGATGTAAGCAAATTGATGGAGAAGCACGGAATTCCCGGTCGTGATGCCCGGGATCTTCCCACCAGCACCAAACGATTCCCCGATGGCGCCTGGTATCGTATGGAGATATCCGGAGTGGAACGTGCTGTCGTGCTGGAGGCTCTCATTGACGAGATGAGAAAGCGTAAGGTTCCCATCCATCGGGCGATCTCCGTGGTCATGGGAGCGACCCTGCTGGACAAAGCCGAGCTAAGAGATTTTGCCCAGATGGCCGCCGAGGCAAAGATGGAGGTCATACTCACCCCGGGTCCCCGTGCCTCCTGGGACATAGGCAGGCAGCTGGTCACCCCTGAGGGCGGGTTGTCTGGTCTTCGCTACCGGGGCAGCGATCAACTACGCCAGGTAATCACCGATATCTTCAGGGCAATAGATCTGGGCTTCCGCGGTTTCCTGGTCATCGACGAGGGCCTTCTATGGCTACTTAACGAGATGAAGCAAAAAGGTGATTTGCCCGAAGATATCACCTTCAAGGTTTCCATTTACGCCGGACATGCCAATGCTGCCGGCGGAAGACTCCTGCAATCCCTGGGTGCCGGAAGTTTCAACCCTGTGGCAGACCTTACTCTGGCCCAATTCGCCAACATAAGACAGGTTATCGACATCCCTCTGGACGTTCACATCATCATCACCGAATCCTTTGGTGGCTACATGCGCTTCTATGAGGCACCAGACATGGCCCGTGTGGCGGCTCCCTGTTACTTCAAGATAGAACCCGGCCCGGGTTGTGCAGCGGGCCCAGGAGCACTATACAAACCGTGGACGAACGCTCAGATGATGGCCGACTGGGCGAGGGAAAAGGTAAAATACGCCCAGATCATCCATGAGCTTATACAGGAAAATTTCCCTGAGATAACTATGTCCGCTCAGGGGACGGCTGATCTGGCCATACCCAGACCATGATGATATTGAAAACTCCCTTGACATCATGGAAATAATTGTTATATTGAATCTAACCATCATATTTGATAAGGAGGCAGATATGAGAAATGCGGTTGTGGGAACTATTATGGTAGCTGTGTTGTTGCTGTTTTTTAACGGTTGCAGCACAAAATCACCGGAAGAGATGTTTAGTCTGGCCCAGCAAGCGGAGAATGAGGGCAATTTTGAAAAGGCCGTTGACTTTTACAGCATGATGTTGAAGAATTATCCCCATAATGAGCATAATTACAAAGCTCAGTTTATGATTGGTTTTATCTACTCCGAGGAGCTGAAGGACTTCAATAAAGCCAGTGCCGCCATGCAGAGCGTCGTTGACAATTACCCAGACTGTGATTTGGCCGATGATGCCCGTTGGATGCTGGAACACATGGGGGAGAATCTGGAAAGCTTGGAATTTACGGGTGAGGGTAAAGGGGATTCCTGATATACATCTAAATCGCATGCAGATGTCTGAAGAGATATCAGGTTATGTTTTCAGTCTCTGAGGTGTCAATCTGCACGAATAAGCTAGTAACTTAAAGGCCGACGTATTAACGTCGGCCTTTTTTTATAAGGTGCGCGAGAGCTCGCGGCCGATATGTTCGAAAAGATATCACCTACACAGCCAGGGTAGAGCCACTCTTGTATTAAAAAAGTGCCCGTGGCCATATCCGGAAGATAATATTCTTAGACGGGATACAGGAAGATCTGCGATATCTGCAAGGAATGCCATCAGAGGGACATGCATATATTCTTCGTCGCCTATGCCTTTGCAATCGCGTCATATTCTCTGCGACAACAATATGAAAAATGTTTAACTGGGGTATTATCACAGCAAACTGGATAGTTCGAACAGGTGCTTAGGGGAAAGCAAGTTTGCTATATTTGAGAAAAAGCCCGTTTTGGCTCTTGACAAGAGAAAGATCCTGCGCTATATTGCTGTGGAGAAAATATTAAGGCGCAGGTGCCGTAGTAGCGGAGAATAGGGAAAACGGTGAAAAACCGAGCGGCCCCGCCACTGTGATCGGCAGGAGGCCCGCCTGTTTTCAGGTCGGGACCTCGCAAGCGAGAAGTTGTAAACCACTGGGGAGTTAGTGTTTCCCTGGGAAGGTTGGCGCTTATTTTGCCGAGAGCCAGGAGACCTGCCTGCGTCCAGCGAAAATAATCCTTCGAGGGAAGGTTTCATCTTCTAGTCCCGACTTTGAAGGTCGGGCTTTTTTGATCTTCCCCTAGGGGAAGATTTTTTTATGGGACACTCAACGTGATCAGAGATTTGGCCCTCTCTGCCACCTTTGTGGCCCTGGCCGTAGCCCTGGGGTTTTCGTTGGTGCATGTGCCCAACGTAGAGCTTGTCACCTTGGTGATCTTCATCGCAGGCTACATCCTGGGATCGAAAGGCGGCTTCATAGTGGGAATTGTCTCCATGGGTTTGTTCACCACCCTGAACCCCATGGGTGCTCCGGTACTTCCCGTAGCCTTGGCTCAAGTGGGCGGAATGGCTGCCATCGGAGCAGTGGGGGGAGCGATTCAGCCTTGGCTGGACAGAGGATTTACTTGGGCGAAGATGGCTTTTTGTGGTTTGGTATGTACGCTGTTTTATGACATCGTTACAAACGTGGCAATGGCCATATCCTTTGGAATGGCCTCCAAGTTGTCGGCTGTTCTCGTCGCGGGCATGCTGTTTTCGATTCTACACATGGTCTCGAATTTGATCATTTTTACCGTGATCGGGCCATTAATATACAAGATAAGACCTCGCTGGACAACTGCAGATGATTGCTGAGCCGGATATCACTTATTAAGTCTGCTCTTTGCGAATAAAACACGAAGGCGGTGCCCACAAGGGTCAACAGGGAAGACGGTGAAAATCCGTCGCAGCCCCGCTACTGTGATGGGCTACGAAAGCCACAATTAGCCACTGTTTCCATTAAAGGTTACGGGAAGGCGTGGCGAGTAGGTCCGATGCCCATAGCCAGGAAACCTGCCGTCTTGAGTGAAGATCCACAAATACCTCCGCGGGTGAGGTTTGGGTTTTTGATATTTATAGACCCCAGCTTCCATTCTCGGAAGTTGGGGTTTCTTTGTTGATTTTAAAGTTCCACATTTCCTCCAGTTCTCTGGAAAGATGGCTCAATTGACTCAAAAGAAGATAATCTTATGCTTCTTATTGCTGTTGCTGTGCTCAGAAGGATGGGCACAGTCCACCGTTAAAATCTGCGGGCTGGTGACAGATGTAAATACTGGCAATCCCCTCTTGTGAGCAAATGTGGTGGTACAGGGCAAGGGTATGGTTGCGGTAACCGATGATCACGGCTATTTCCACATGGAGAACTTGCTCGTTGGCATTTACACCGTATCGGCCAGCTATATAGGGTATG
>CBDUWG010000126.1:0-5857 GCA_965370845.1 uncultured bacterium | reverse complement strand
CAAGGGCGATGTTGAAGCGGGTTTTGCAGAGTCGGAGATCGTCCTGGAGAGGATCTATCAGACTCAGCGCCAGGAGCACGTCTATCTGGAAACCATCGGCACCTTGGTCACCCCCCAGGAAGATGGTTCCATGAATATCCTGGCTTCCATACAGTGCCCATTTTACGTACAAAAGGGCGTGGCCCGAGTTCTGGGTCTGCCCCTGAGCAAAGTTCGGGTCATCCAGGCCACCACCGGGGGGGCGTTCGGGGGGAAAGAGGATGTACCCTCGGAAATCTGTGCTTTTGCCTCCCTGCTGGCCCATAAGACCAACCGACCCGTTCGCATGATCCTTTCTCGGGAGGAAGACCTTCGCCGCAGCAGCAAACGTCACCCCATGACCATCACCTATAAGATGGGCGCCACCAGAGAGGGGAAGATCCTCTGTGCTCAGATCCGCGTTCTGGCCGACATAGGCGCTTACGCCAGCATCTCTCCCGTGGTGCTATACCGCAGCACGGTGCATGCCACTGGGCCCTATGAGATCCCTAACGTTCGAGTGGATACCTACGGGGTCTATACAAACAACGTGCCCCACGGCGCTTTTCGTGGTTTCGGTACCCCGCAGGTGACCTTCGCTCACGAGTCCATGGTAGACGAACTTGCTGACAAGCTGGGTATTGATCCCATCCAGATCAGGCTAAGGAATGGCCTGAAACTGGGTTCTCAAACGGCAACAGGGCAGGTTCTCGAGGAGAGCGTTGGCTATGAAGAGACCGTTTTGAAGGGTATGAAAGCTTGCAGCTGGGAACTGAAACGAGCCGCCAACAGACGCGTGAGTCCATCCCGCCGGCGAGGCATAGGAGTTTCCACCATGTTCTACGGGGTGAGTCTGGGGGCCAAGGGGTGGTTTCTGGACGGGTCGGCTGCTTCGGTTCAGGTTCATCAAGATGGCTCGGTGAGCGTAGCCATCGGGGGAACGGAGATGGGCCAGGGAGCTCAGACGGTCATCGCTCAGATGGCCGCTGAGAGTCTGGGACTGCCTCTGGAAAGGATCAAGATCCTGCCCACAGACACCGGTATGGTTCCCGATAGTGGCCCAACTGTGGCTTCCAGAACTACTGTGTTCAGCGGAAATGCCACCCTGGATGCTCTGCAGCAGATCAAGAATAAATTGAGGGAACAGGCCGCCGAGATTTTAGCGATTAGCCCTGAGAAAGTGACTTTCCGGGATGAGCAGGTTCTGGGTGGGGAGAAGAAGATCTCCTTTGAGCAGCTAATTCAGGCCTGCTATCAGCGCAACGTCAATTTAGCCGCCGACGGCTGGTTCGTATCCCCTCCGTGCAGTTTCGACGAGCAGACGGGACAGGGAAATGCCTACTACGTTTACGGGTACGGAACACAGTTCGCCGAGGTGGAGGTGGATCTGGACACTGGTCAGGTTCAGGTCCTGCGGGTAACGGCGGCTCACGATGTGGGCAAGGCCATCAATCCCCAGGGCGTTTCCGGTCAAGTCGAGGGGGGGGTGGTTCAGGGAGTGGGCTATGCTCTCCTGGAGGATTTTATCATTGAAAACGGTCAGATCCAAACCCCCAATCTGGCCACTTACACGATACCCACTTCTTTGGACATCCCCCAGGTGGAGGTCATCATAGTGGAGGCTGTTTCCAAGGATGGGCCCTTTGGCGCAAAAGGGGTGGGGGAGCAACCCATCATCCCCACGGCCGCCGCTGTGGCCAACGCCATCTATCATGCCACCGGGATCAGGGTGAGAAGATTGCCCATTGGTCCAGAGATCTTGCGCCGGGCCATTTTGAAAAAGGAAACGGGAAATATGAGGGGAGACCGTCGGTGAAGAAGGCGAAGAATTTTCAAGATGAGCAACGAACCTATCTGCCGCACCAGGCTGTTCTGGAGGCGATGCGCTGTCTATTCTGTCACGATGCCCCGTGCAGCAAAGCTTGTCCCGCGGGTATCGACGTGGCCAGTTTTATCCGTAGACTTAAGAGCGGGAACACCGCCGGGGCGGCGCAACTCATTTTCGAGGCCAACATTCTGGGGGGCACCTGTGCCCGGGTCTGTCCTGTGGAGATCCTCTGCCAGGAGGCATGCAGCCATACAGAGCTCTCTGATCCCATCAAGATCGGTCGCCTGCAGCGATATGCCTGGGAGCAGGGTTACCAAGACCTGCATGTGGAGCCACCTGTGGCCAGGTCCCCGGGGCTCAAGGTGGCTGTGGTGGGGGCAGGGCCAGCGGGTTTAGCTGCTGCTGCTGAGCTGGCCATGTTGGGCTACCAGGTTAAGATTTTGGAGGCCACCACTCGGGCCGGGGGAGTGCTGGCCAGGGGCATTCCCGCCTACAGGTTGCCGCTGAGCGTGTTGGACCGTGAGGTGGATTTGATCCGCCGACTGGGTGTGGAGATCTCCTATGGTCAGAGAATCGGCGAAGAGGTGACCTATGAGAGGCTGATGGCCGAAGGGTTTAAAGCCATCTTTCTGGGAACGGGTCTGAGCGAAAGCGCTCGGGTGCAGATTCCGGGAGAGGAGCTACCGGGGGTGTTCTGGGCCACAGAGCTTTTGGGGGCCATTAAGGAAAACCCCCGGAGACACGAGGAGCTTTCTGCCCAGTTGGGCCGCAGAGTGGCAGTTATAGGCGGCGGAAATGTGGCTATAGATGTAGCCTGCAGTGCTCTGAAGCTGGGTGCCCACAAGGTGGAGATAGTCTGTCTGGAGGGTCCCCGGGAGATGCCCGCCTTTCCCTCGGAAATTCGCTTTGCCCTGGATCAGGGAGTGGAGCTGCATACCCGGTGCCGGCCCTTGTGCATTCTGGGAAACGGCCAGGGTAAGGTGGTGGGTTTGGAGGGGGTGGGTATCGGCTGGAAGAAGCCCGGTCTTTTTGCGCCCGAAAATGCCGTTTCTGTGGCCGGAACTGAGTTTAAGCTTCGCGTCGACAGCGTGGTGGAGGCCATCGGCCAGAGGCCGGATGCATCCCTGGCCAGGTCGTTCTCCCTGGACACCTCGCCTGGCGGTCTGATCATCGCAGACCAGGAAACCGGCCAGACCTCCAACCCGCAGATCTTTGCCGGAGGCGATGCGGTAAATGGAGGATCGACCGTGGTGCAGGCGGTGGGTGAGGGGAAGAGGGGGGCTCGAAGTATCCATAAATATCTGCAGGAACACCGTTAACTCATGCGCCTTCGGGTGCCGATAGAGGGAATTTTCCATGTCACAACCCGCTGATCTCAGCACCAGTTTTTGTGGCCTCATCTTCGACAGTCCTTTCATCCTGGCTGCTTCTCCATGTACCGATGATCTGGAGATGGTCCGCAGGGCTTTTAAGGCCGGATGGGCCGGAGCAGTGCTAAAAACGACATCCGTGGAGGAAACTTCTGTAGACCTGGCATATCCCATGATCGTGGGCCTGGAACATGAGGGCAAGAGGGTTTTTGGGCTGGGCAACATCGACCTAATATCCCAGCATCATGTCGATGAGATCGAGGAGCGGGTCCGCGCTCTGAAGAAAGAATTTTCCCAGAAGGTGGTGGTGACCAGCATGATGGCGGCTACCAAGGAGGACTGGATTGGGGTGGCCCGTCGGCTCAGCGCCGCCGGGGCTGATATCATCGAATGTAGTTTCTCCTGTCCGCAGGGGACCCTGGGTGCTAAACCAGGTTTTATGCTGGGTCAGGATCCCGGGCTGGTCCGAGAGGTGACCGCCTGGGTGAAGGAGGGGGCGGGCTCAACACCGGTGGTGATTAAGATCACCCCCCAGGTGGCCGATATCGTGGAGGTGGCCCGGGCCGCCAAAGATGGAGGAGCCGACGGTATCTGCGCCTCCAACACCATCCCGGCCCTCATGGGTCTGGATCTGGAGACCTTCGTGCCCTACCCCCAGGTGGCGGGCAAATCCACATACAGTGGTCTGTCCGGTCCAGCCATCAAGCCGATTACCCTGCGGGTCATCGCCGAGATCTCCCGGAATGTTCAGATTTCCATTACCGGAACGGGTGGGGCCGCCGACTGGCGGGATGCCGCGGAATTCATGCTGGTGGGCGCACGAACGGTCCAGTTCTGCACGGCCCCCATGCATTATGGTTTTCGAATTATCGAAGATCTCAAAGATGGTCTGGAGCGCTATCTGCGGCACAAGGGGATGTGCTCAGCGGAGGAACTGGTGGGAAAGTCACTGCCCTTCATCACCGGCCACGATGGTCTTTCCCGGGAGAAAAAGGTGATCAGCCGGATACGCTCCGAGCTGTGTGTCAAGGACGACCTCTGCTACCTGGCCTGCCGCGACGGGGGGCATCAGGCTATTGAGTTGGACGAGAATAGGTTGCCCCAGATGGACGAGGAAAAATGCGTGGGGTGCGGTCTCTGCCTGGCCGTTTGTCCTGTGCCCGGCTGTTTGTACATGGAGGAAGTGCTGGCCACAGACAAGGGGAAGTCCGGATAAGGTCAAAAGGAAGAGGACAGATGAAAGAGATAGAAAAGCAGTTGTTGATTACCCATGCCAGCCTGGTAACCCTGGATGAATCCAGCCAGATCATCCCGGACGGGGCCCTGCTCATCCGGAACGGCCTCATCGTCGAGGTAGGACCCACCCAGAAGCTTATTGGACGCCACCCGACGGAGCAGATCCTGGATGCCGGGGGTCAGTTGGTCATGCCTGGTCTGATCAACGCCCACATGCATCTGTACAGCACTCTGGCCCGGGGGATGGCCCTGAAGGACGAGCCACCGGCCAACTTCGTGCAGATATTGGAGCGGTTGTGGTGGCGTCTGGACAGGGCTCTCGTCGAGGATGATATTTTCTACAGCGCCCTGGTGGCACTTATTTCATGCATACGGCACGGTACCACAACCATCATCGATCATCACGCCAGTCCAGGAAACATACCGGGCAGCCTGGATCTCATCGCCGATGCCATGGAGCAGACTGGTCTGCGCGGCTGTCTGTGCTATGAGGTCTCCGACCGGGGCGGTCCGCAAGAGGCCGAGGCCGGCATTGAGGAGAATTGCCGGTTCATTCGCAGATGTCAGACGGAGAAGAATCCCATGTTGGCGGCCAGCTTTGGGCTGCATGCCTCCTTTACTCTCTCAGATAAGACCCTCAAGCGATGCGTCAAGCTGGCCGGGGATGTAGGCGTGGGTTTCCACCTCCATGTGGCCGAGGACGCCGCCGATGTCCGGGATGCGCAACAGAAATATGGTAAGTCGACGGTGCAACGCCTGGCCGACATAGATGTTCTGGGGCCGCAGACTCTGGCCATTCACTGTGTGCATGTGGACGATGATGACATGGAGATTCTCCGAAAGATGGGCGCCAATGTGGTGCACAATCCCCAGTCTAACTGCAGCAACGGGGTAGGTGTGGCCCCGGTTTTAGAGATGATGGGGCAGGGAGTGCGTGTGGGGTTGGGCTCCGACGGTTTTACCGCCAATATGTTCGACGAGATCAGGACGGCCAACATTCTGCACAAGCTGTCTCACCGGGATCCCCGGGTGGGCTATGCCGAGGTACAGCAGATGGCCTTTCAGAACAACAGGGAGATCGCAGCGTTATTTTTCGACAGTCCCCTGGGGATCATACGGCCCGGCGCAGCCGCCGACCTGATTTTCTTGGACTATTACCCGCCCACGCCGTTGCGGTCGGAAACTTTTCTGGGACATCTGCTCTTTGGCATCGGCGGAGCCCGGGTGCAGACCACCATTGTGAATGGAAAGATACTCATGCGAGATGGCCAGTTATTGTGCTTGAACGAGGAGGATGTGGCTGCCCGGGCCCGAGAGCTGGCCGGCAAATTATGGGAAAGATTTTAAGGAAAGGAGATAGTTTTATGGAAGTGAAGTGGGATGCCAATAAGAAGATCGCTAACAA
>CBDUWG010000125.1:0-5979 GCA_965370845.1 uncultured bacterium | reverse complement strand
TCCGCCATTAGTCATAATGATGATAAGAGAAGATGACCGATTCTGGATGCTGGATACTGGATGAAAAGATAGAACCGATCCTGGATTCTGGATCCTGGATAAAAGCTAAGACAATTCAAAGGCCGAGATTCGAGATTCGTTAAAAGAAAGACCAATTCTGAATGCTGGATGAAAAAGGCGGATCCTGGATCCTGGTGAAAGAAAAAGATAGATACTGGATGCTGGTTCAGAGCTAAATCCAGGAAAACACAGAATCAAATTTGGATAAACTCGGAATTGAACCCCTTACTAACCAGGATCCAGAATCCAGTATCCAGAATCCAAAACCACAATTTTTGAAGATGACCCTTAAAATTTTCCGCCGTCCCGACGCTATCCTCGGATCAGCTGATTTGGTAATCCTTTATCTTGTATAAGAGAGATCGATAGCTGATTTTTAAAAGCCGGGCTGCTTTTTTCCGATTCCAATTGGTCTTGTTCAAAGCGCTTTTAATGAGGATTTTCTCCGTCTTCTGAACTGCTTGCTGGGTAGCTTCTTTAAGCGAAACGTCCTCCCCCCCGCTGCTTGATTCAAGATATGGCAAGCTCTCCGAGGCAGCAGCCGGCTGGGATGCATTTCGCTGGTCAACGGCACGGGCGATGATGCTTTCGTCGCCCCGAATGACGATCTGCTTGACCAGGTTTTCCAGCTCACGAACGTTTCCCGGCCAGCTATACTCCTGCAACAGCTCCATATTCTTTCTGGAGAAAGCGTGATATTCTCGGTTATATTTCTGGCAGTACCGTCTGAGCATGTGCTCCACCAACAGGGGAACATCCTCCTTCCGCTCGCGCAGAACAGGCAGAAAGAGGGTGATTTCGTTCAGGCGATAGAACAGGTCTTCCCGAATGCGCCCCCGAGCCAGAGCCGTCTCCAGATCGAGGTTCGTGGCGCAGAGGATGCGCACATCCACCTGAATGGTCTCAATGCCTCCGACGCGCATAAACTCCCTGTGTTCCAAAACTTGCAGGAGTTTCGCCTGAAGATCAGGAGACATCTCCCCGATCTCATCCAGGAAAATGGTCCCCCGGGAGGCCAGTTCGAACCGGCCGGGCTTTTTCTTGATGGCCCCGGTAAAGGCGCCCTTTTCGTGCCCGAAAAGCTCGGCCTCCAGCAGCTCCCTGGGCAGGGCAGCGCAATTTACCTTCACGAAGGCACCCTTCCGCCGGCTGGAAAGATGATGGAGAGCCCGGGCCACAACCTCTTTGCCGGTGCCGCTCTTACCCCGGATAAGCACGGTGAGCTCGCTATCGGCCACTTGCTCAATCATGGATTTGATCTCCAAGATCTGCGGGCTGTCTCCCACAAAATTTTCTAACTCTCTCTTGGCCTCCAGCTCCGAGCGCAGGTGAAGAACCTCCTTCTTCAGCTCGCTCTTCTCCAGAACGCTGCGGATGACGATTTCCACCTCCTCCACATCGAAGGGCTTGCTGATAAAATCGGCGGCGCCCAACTTCATGGCCCGGACAATCTGCTTGGTCTCCCCATATCCGGAGAGCATGACGATCTCCACACGCCGATTGATGGACCGGACCCTCTCCAGGACCTCCATTCCGTCCATGCCCGGCAGCTTAATGTCCAGAATGATCACCTGGGGTTGCTCATCGATCATCTTCTGGATGCCAACCTTTCCGTTTGGAGCATCGATGATCTCGTACTCATCTTGTTCCAACCCCTCACGCAACATCCAGACCACCTTTGGATTATCGTCGACGACCAAAAGCTTGATCTTCTCCTTGGCCATGATAACTCGTTCTCCTCAGAAAAAAAGCAGGATCCGAATCCAGCTCCGGAACTCCCAACTCATCAGGTAGGAAGGTGGACCGAGAAGGTGGATCCCTTGTTTGGAACGCTGTGCACCTCGATAAACCCACGATGGGCAGCGACTATTCTTTTAGCGATGGAGAGACCCAGACCCGTTCCGCTCTCCTTGGTAGTGAAATAGCGCTCGAAAATCCGATCCCGGTGCTCGGGAGCAATGCCCACACCCGTGTCGGTGAAATTCACCCGCAAGAAGGTCTGCGGCTTTCCCGATTCGTCCTTGAGGTAATCACGCAGATCAGTGACGATGGTCAGCTGACCACCATCGGCCATGCTTTCGATACTGTTGAGCAGGATGTTCAGGAAAATCTCAAAAACCTCGTTTTCGTGCACGTAAACCAACGGCAGGTCTTGACCGTATTCTTTACATAATTCGACCTTGCCCCGGTTCAGCTCTTCCTTGACCAGATCCAGAGCTCGGTCTAAAATACGATGGATATCTCGGTGTTTCACCTGGAATCGGCTGGGATTGGAGAAACGCACCAGTTCCTTGGTCAACTCCGTCAGCCGGTAGATCTCCTGATTGATGAGCTTGAGTGACTCTACACGGAAATTCTGATCGTACCACTTTGTCTCCAGAACCTGCAGGACTCCCTTGATGTTGGTCAGGGGATGGCGCAGATCGTGAGCGATTTCCGATGCCACTTTGCTCATGGTCATCATATGGGTGGCACTGCTGAGGGCCGAGTGCTGTTCATACAAAGAGGCGGCCTGGGAAATGACGATGGAGATCAACTGCAGCTCGTTCTCGGAAATGCTCTTCAGGGTGGTGCTCCCGGCACAGAACAAACCGTGAAGATTTCCCCTGGCCAGGATGGAGAAAGAATCGAAGAAGGAAATCTGCCGGCCGCACAGCTCCCAATCGATCAGAGAATCCTTGATGTTTTTGTTCAGCCGCTTCTTTCTCCTGTCTTTCAGATGGATGAGAAGGTCCTCGGTCAAATAGATCTCACGCCCCTCCAGCCATTGGCTAATTGGACTGCCGGCCACCATGGCGAAGGCCAGGCTGAGTCTTTTGTATCTTTCCTCCCACAGAAACCAGTAGCAATAATCGATATCCACGATCTGACATATGCCGCTGAAGACATTCTCCACCGCCTTCTTCAAACCACCCGCCGTTCCCACGTTGCTGGCAATCTCATAAAGAATGGAAAGCTCCTGAATTTTACGACGGTTTTGCTCAAGAAGATAAGCGTTGTCGACGGCCACAGCGGCCTGGGCGGCGAAGGAGGTCAGCAGCCGGAGATCTGCGGCAGTGAACGCCTTTCCAGACCGTTTGTTATTCAGGTTCAGAACACCTAATATTTTGCCCTGTGTTTCCAGAGGAACAGAGATGAGAGATTTGGTCTCATATCTCTCCCTGTTCACCCGCCTGAATCGACTGTCCTTCTCCACGTTCTTCACCAACAGGGGCTTTCCGTATTCCACCACGTATCCGGCAATGCCCTCCCCGATCTTCATTCTGATGGTGCTTACGGTCTCGGCATCCAATCCCTTGGATGCCGAGATTCTGAGCTCGTTTGTCTCCTCATTCAGCAGCATCAGCGAGCCAGTTCTTGCCTGGAGAACATTGGCAGCCAATCCGATAATTCCATCCAGCAACTGATCTAAATCCTGCATGGATGTCAGCAGCTTCGAGGCACGATAGAGAGAATTCAGTTCTTTGAGCTTTACCTTTAAACTGGCGTTCTTTTCGGTCAGCTCCGCCAACAGATTATTGTATTTTTTATCCGTCACTGTGAGCCCCATATAGCCGTGATTGACCATGCTTAGTTTGCAACATTTTGCACTATACTACCGAAAAGCCTCTTTGTCAAGAGAAATTTTTCAATATCTGATTTCATCGGACCGGGTCAATAATATGGGGCTTGCACCATAAATGAATACTGCATCTGGGAATTCTCTTGAACACCTGAGGCTTAAGAGGAAATCTACAAAATCCTCAGCAGTAGAAAGAGTTTCCCTGTTGTCGGTTTTGCAAACATAACTTAATATCATAAATTTAAGAAGGTTAGCACATACTATCCAATTCTAATGTCGGATTTCCAGACAATTACGATCTTCTGGTTACCATTTTTTTCGCGAAATCGATTGTTCGGCAAAAGAGCCAGTTTTCATAACACACTAGTGAAATAGGTCATTAAGTTTTCTGTGGGGCTTCTCATTGAAAATTTGGCACATTAGTTGCGTTCACAAGCTAAATAGTAGGATTATTGTTCGCAATTATTTATAGAATCTTGAAAAAGTGAGGCAATCATGAAATTTAAAACCCTATGGGTAAGTGTTTCGCTGATAGCTGCCCTGTTTATTCTGGGCACTTTCGCCGGGGCATCGGCAACCTCCTTCAGCGATATGCTGATCTGGAATCCTTTTTCGGGCTGGGTGTGGAATGATGAGCCCTTCAGCTACGTTCACCAGCGCCCCGATGGTACCATCAACAGTGCCAGTCTCTCCATATACGGAGAGCTCATCGAGGACGGCTCCATTCTGCACATGACCGGGTCATGGGATGCGCAAAGCCAGATGTGGACATGGAACAGGGCGGATCTGACTATCCTGAATTTTTGGAATCACGAGATTTTGGATGTTACGGTATTCGCCGATCAGCTGACGGGAGATCCTTACGATTTCGCCTTTCACATGCTCTCCTCTGAATTCACCGGCGATTACACTCCCCAAAACACTGAGATACCAGAACCCAACACCCTCTTGCTCCTGGGAATGGGCCTGGTGGGAATAGCCGGCTACGGACGATATCGAATCAAGAGAAAGGGCTGCTGACAGATCTCTGGACATCTTCGAACATGGTGAGACAAAAAAAGAGAGGGGTTCCCTCTCTTTTTTTATTTTCGAACAGCAAAAGTCTTGACAAAAGTACATAGATGTATTAAGTTTTGTATCTGTTGGGTTGCCCCACCACTAAATATAGCATTAAGGAGACTCATCGGTGCGAAGCTCATCCTTTGTCCTATCTCTTTTGATGTTCCTTCTAGCTCCCCTCACCGTCATCGCCTGGGAATCTTCCGGAGTGAATGTTCTGTACACCATGGAAGACCTGGTGGACTCTTCCCATGGCGCCGTCACCACCACCGATTCGGTGAAATTCGTGATCACTGAGTTGATCACCATCTCTGCCGGCGACACCCTGCTCATCGACCCGGGAGATTCGCTCTGCTTCCAGAAAATCTCTCCGGTCATCGTCCTTAAGATCAACGGATATCTCCTGGCCGATGGTGCTGCGGAAAATCGCATCGTCTTCACATCCAACGAGTCCAGCCCGGATACCTCCAATTGGGGCCGCATCGAGTTCGAGAAGAACCCGGCGGGCAGCATCTTTGATCACTGTAGCATCTCATATGCCGCCACTGCCTTAAGCTGTGACAGCTCGGCCCTGGCCAGCATCAACAATGTTAACATTTCCAAAGTGGGATCCAACGGCCTGTCCTTAAAAAATTCCTCCCCCACTATCAGCAACTGTACGCTCACCGATTTTGCCGGCAGCGGCATCGTCTGCACGGGCAACTCCGCTCCTCTGGTGGGCGGAAGCCTGGCAACATCTAACACCATGTACAACGCTCTACCGCCCACGGGGTTCACCTTCAAGAACTTCACAGCCAACACCATAACGGCAACTCACAATAACTGGGGAACACAGAGCTACTCATACATCGACAGCATCATCGTGGACGACGACGAGGGCCCGTACGGACAGGTGGTTTTCATCCCCATCTACGACATCACCCCACCACAATCCATCGCCGACCTGGCCGCCTCTCTGGCAGACACCAACGTATCCCTGACCTGGTTGGCGGTCACCACGGACACCTCAGGATCCCAGGAGAACCTGAGTCACTACGCCATCTACCGGGACACCAGCGCTTATTTCAACCCGCAAAGCTCCGATTCCATTGCCGCCACCACGGATACTTTCTATACCGACTTCACAAGCAACGTGGGTGACGTTTCCACGAATTCCTTCTATCTGGTGATGGCCGCGGACGATGCCGGGAACAAAGGCGCTTCATCCAACCGGGTAGGAGAGTACGACTATCAGTTGATGACCACCACCGGCACCGACTACACCTGGATCTCCTTTCCTCTGGGATATGCCGGCCTGG
>CBDUWG010000124.1:0-6016 GCA_965370845.1 uncultured bacterium | reverse complement strand
TGCCATTGCCACTGCCATTCTCTCCCAAGTCCCTCAACTCTCCGAACTCTCCAAACTCTCTTAACTCGCTTAACTCTTTTCCAGATACTGCCGCACCACCTCAAAAACCACGGCTCCGAAGGCTACCGCCACGTTCACCGAGTTCTTGAAACCCCACATGGGAATCTCCACGATCTCGTCGGACATCTCCAGAACCTCCCGGGATACGCCCAGGGCCTCGTTGCCCACCACCAGACAGACGGGGTTGGGATAGGCGATCTGGTGAAAGGGCTTGCTGATATCGGTGACCTCCAGGCTGATCACCTTGATTTTCCGCTTCTTCATTTTCTCCACGGCCTCTGCCGTTGCGGGGCAATGCTCCCAGGGCACATAGTCCAGGGCTCCCAGGGCCGTTTTGATGATCTTCAGATTTGGGGGATGGGCCGTGATCCCGCAGAAAAAGATCTTCTCTATGCGGGCGCAGTCGGCGGTGCGCACGATGGAGCCCACGTTGAAGGCGCTGCGCAGGTTATCCAGGATGGCATAGATGGGATGGCGGGGGAGCTTGCGGAACTCCTCGGGAGAAAGGGGAGAGTCGTTGGTTTTCACCTGAAAATTGGTTTCCATCATAGTTTCACTCGCTCATCTAAAAGCCGAGACAGGGTGGCCATGTTGCCCGGCGACCAGCCCAGGGCCTGGCGCCAGACCAGGTCGCTCTCCATGCACAGGTAGACGAAGACGTCCGGATCGTGCTCCTTGATCCAGGTGTTCAGCTTGCGGAACATCCGTGTGCGGATAGGCCTGAAATATCGGGGCTTACCGTCTTTTCCGGGGAAGAGCTCCCCCAGGACGATCTCGCTTTGCGGATGCCGGCGGCGGATGATCTCCTCCAGCTGAGGTGGATATCTCAGCGCCCCCAGGCTGATCCAGGCGATGGCCTGCGGGTCGACGTGCTGAAAGATGGCCTCCACCACCCGGCGGTAATCCTCCTCCCAGCCCGGGTAATCGATGAGCGGATCGAAGTGAAAGCCGATGCGGTATCCCGCCTGATAGCAGCGCCGGGCGGCCTGCAGACGCTCTTTGACCGGGGGGGCGCCATGTTCTTCCTTTCGGACCACCGGCTCAGCGTTTAGAGACCAGGAGACCACCGTGCGCCCGGCGTGCTCAAGGTCCATCAGATCTTCCACGTTGGTCGTCTTGGTCTTCAGCTCCAGGATGGCGTTGGACTTGTCGGCGAAATAGGGAACCAGCAGCCGGGCGTGCCCAAAGCTGGGGTCCAGGCTGAGGCTGTCGGCCAGCTCGCCGGTGCCCAGGCGGTAAAATTCGTCCTGGCCGGATGATAGAAAAGTGTCCAGCTGGGCCATCAGGTCGTCCAGATTGGCGTAGACCGTCAACAGGGGAATGGTCAGATAGCCCTGCAGGATGCAGTAGGTGCAGTCCAGGTCGCAGTTGGTGGCCGCGTTGATGATCCGGTATCCGCAGCAGATATAGTTTTTCGTGCCCGGGCACCGCTTGATGAAGGGTCCCCGCTGGCGGGCGATGAGCAAGGAGCGCTTTCCGGCCGCGATTGGATCGGGTTCCCCCCGAAGAGCAGCGACGGCCTGTTGGGGCTGGGAGACCATCTGCACGGGCACCGCAGACCACTGGTCAAGCAGCTTTCGGGTGAAGGGCAGATCCCGGATGGATCGCTCCACGAAAATCCTTTGTGGCCGGAAAATCTCGGTACCCATGGGCTACTCTTGGTCCCGGAAGGTGATCTCCAGTAATTCGGCCAGAGCGGAGCTCTCGGCCATGGCCGCCAGAGCCTTTTGGGCAGCGGCCAGCTGTTCCCGGCTGCGAAAGGTGACCGTCAACCGGTAGTCCTGGCCCTCGAAGAAGGGCGATGCTGTCAGGCTGAGATGAGCGGGAAGCCTCAGCTTTTTCTTGATCTCCTCGAACTCATCTGCCGCCCGAGAAAGCCGCGGATAGCGGCGTCTGATCAGCAATTCCCGGACCCTCTTGGCCCGGATGGGCACCTGGACTTGGGGGTCTTGCACCAGCGATGTGATCTGCGGGTCCTCGAGAAGCTCGTTTATGGAGGTTTTCCGCTTAAGAGACAGGTCGCGCAGCAGGGCCAGGAACTCGCGTTGCAGGTTTTTGCCCAGGACCAGGGTGGTGAGCAGCTTGCCGAAGGCCAGACGATCATCAGGGGAGAGGATCAACAGTTGCTGGGCCGTGGCGATGGATATTTTACCGGCTGCCAGATCTTGCTTGATGGGCTCCTCCAGGCGGGCCAGAGATAGATAGAGGTCCAGCGTTTTGGGGTCGGAGCCCAGGCCCAGGGCCGGGAGATGGTCTTTGAGCATCTCCTCTCTGCTCAGCCGGAACTGACCGGCCAGCTTGTCCAGGGCCAGGGATTTTTCCACCACGTTGAGCGGACGGGTGCCCAGGTTCTCGTGCAGCCCCCGGAGAAAGAGCTTCAACTCGTCTTCCGCGGATACCAGATAAGCGCTGACCTTTTCGAACCCCAGTGCCTCCAGGACCAGCAGCCGTTTGTACCCGCAGACGACCCGGTACCTGCCGGACCGGGGGATCTTCTGCAAGATGGGTGGCTGTTGGATGCCCACCCGGGCGATGGATTCTCGCAGCGACTGCAGGTCCGGGGCGTAGGTGATGACCAGGGTGCGGTCGCGGAGATCCACGGCCTTCAGGGGGATCTCCGCCAGTTGCATTGGCATGATCGGGCCTTTCTTTTGCTCAGATGGCGCGCTCATGGCGACCCCGAGTAGTGTGCGGCGATGTCGAGAAACTGATCGGCCAGCTCTTCTTTCCCGCGCTTGCGACAGCCGTTGGCCAGGATCTGGCACTTCTGTTGCAGACAGGCGATGGCCGTCTTGCGGATGTGATCATCCAGGTCCCGGTGGTCAAGCAATTTGCGGATCGCCTGCACCCGGTACCGGTCCAGGCCCCAGTGTTTTTTGGAAAGCTGGTCGGCGTGCCCCCCTCTTTTGACGATCAGGGGCCGGTCGATGAGCGTGATGGGATAGTGCAGGCCGATGCGCAGCCACAGGTCGTAGTCCTCACAGGCGGGCATAGATTCGTCGAACAGGCCCACCCGGCAGAAAACCTCCCGGGCGATGAGCACGGAGGAGGGGCTGACGATGCACAGGGGCAGCATTTTCTCCAGGATCCAGCCGGAGTGCTTGCCATGTTTCTTGCGGGGGTTGACCCGCACCCCCCGGCGGATCCAGATCTCCTCGGTGTAGCAGATCCTGACCGTATGATCGCGCTCCACCAGGTCCATCTGAGCCTTGAGCTTGTCTTTCAGCCACAGGTCGTCGGAGTCCAAAAAGGCGATGTGCTGCCCTCTGGCGTGACGGATCCCGGCATTCCGGGCGCTGCTGGCTCCGCGGTTGTCCTGACGATACAGGCGAATGCGATCCCCGTAAAGAGCCAGCCGGTCGACCGTATCGTCGGTGGAGCCGTCGTCGATGACCAGCAGCTCGCGGTCGGTGTAGCTCTGGGCCAGCACCGAGTCAACCGCCTCCGTTACCACGTGAGCCCGGTTGTAAGTAGGGATGACTACGCTGACAGTGGGGCATTTGAACTTGATGGCAGAACCGCCGGGAAAAGGGATCGAAAGGATGAGATCTGTCTCGCCGTCGGTGACGAACTTCGGAATTTGTCTACAAAATTAGCATACTACCGGAATAATATCAAGCTTTTTTTACCGGCTGGCGGAGAGAGTTGCGGGAGTTGAGAGAGTTCTGAGAGTTATGAGAGTTGGGAACTTTTTGAGCTCGAAGCATATTTAACTCGGAGTTGGGAACGCGGAGCTCGGAGTCCCCACCTCCCTTCATTTACTCTTGATTTCCTCCATTCCGCGTTCCGAGTTCCGAACTCCGCGCTCAAATCGTTCCGAGTTCCAAACTCATTCTTACATCCCCGATCTCTGATCTCTGGTGGGGAAGGGTGGAGATGTGCCCTGATCTCTATTCTTCAGGAGATGTGCCCTGATCTCTATTCCTCTCAATCCAACGGCACGCCCGCCTCCCGGTACAGCTCCTCCAGCTCGGCGATCTTGTCCTCGATGAGCTGGAAGCAATCGCTCAAAAGCCTTCGGTCTCCGATGTCCAGTCCCAGAGTCTCCTGGATTATCTGCGGCGCAGGACGATCGAAGCTGTGGCCGACCATCCGCAGATAGTTATCCACGAACCGGGGATTTTTATGCAGTTCCTGGAGGACCTTCAGGGACAGGGCGCTGGAGATCACATAGTTCACGTTGTACATGGGCACTGTGTAAAAGTGGTGGATCACGTTCCAGATCCCCTGGTACTCGGGATGGATCTGGTAGTAGACGTTGTACTTACTGCCCATCTCCCGGCAGAGGGCGTCGAAGTCATCGGCCGTCTTCAACTGATCGGCGGCCACCTGCTCGTAAATGGTGGCTTCCAGGTCGGCGATGAAGTTGAGCGACAGAACGCCGGTGGCTTTTTTCAGAAACTCCTCCAGGAAGTAGATCTTCATCTGCAGATCCCCGGCCCCTTTATACAGATAGTCGATGAGCAGAAGCTCGTTCAGGATGGCCACGGTCTCGGTGACGTAGTTGGGGCCATCGTAATAAAGGGGCTCGGTTCCGGCATTGGCCAGGATCTTGAAATGAACGGCATGCCCGGCCTCGTGGGCCATGGTAGTTACACCAGATACACCGCCCAGGTATCCCTCATAGGCAAAGCAGTAGAACTGCCATGCGGCACCGGCATATCCGTAGGCGAAGGCCCCGGGGGTGCGGTTCTCGCCGGACACCAGGTCCAGCCGCCCCTGATGGGGATCGAGCAGGCTGGCCAGCTCGTCGTGATACTCCTGGCCCAGAGGGGCCAGGGCCTCCATGATCAGATCTGTGGCCTGGCCGATATCCCAGCGGGGCTTCTCAAACCCCCTGGGCACCACCGACCTGTCCCAGGTGTACACGGTGTCGTAGCCGGTGGCCGCCTTGATGCCCTTCTGATGGAGAAGCTGGAATTTCTTGTTCAGCCCGGCGTGCTCGGCGATCTGGCCGTAGAGGTTGTTCACCTGGTCGTAGGTGAGGAACAGGTTGAAGTATTTCGACTCGGCGTAGTTCTGGAACCCGCGCATCCGGGCCAGCTTGTTTTTCGTCTGCACGCTTTTTTGAAGGGCGAAGGCATAGATGTCGCGGTGGGTGTTCATGTTGCGGAAATACCCCTGCCAGGTGTCCTGGCGGACCACCCGGCTGGTGTCGTTGATCAGGCGGGAGTAGTTCAGGTTCACGTTCAGGGTCTCGCCGGGCACAGGAAACAGGTCTGGAAACTGGGTGCGATCGACGCATTTCTGATAGAGCTCCTCCACCCAGGGGTTCAGGTAGGGGTCCACCTGGGAGAGGATCTCCTCCTGAGCCAGGGGCAGGGTGTGGGGACGGTACCTGAGATCCTGCTGGATGGCGAAGGCGAATCTTTTCAGATCCGGCCTCCTTTGGCGAAATTTCCCATAGGTCTCATCATCCATGCGCTGGACCTCCGAACGGACGAACTTAATGCGGCTCTCCAGGTCACCGGAGGTGGTCTGTATTTTCGTAAACAGGGTCATGTCATTTGTGTCGATGGCGTAACGCAGGTAGGCGTAAACCCAGAGTTTTTGCCACAGGGGGGTCAGCTCGTTGCTCAGCTCGTAGGCACGGTAGAGGTTGTCCGCCGACTCGGTGACGTGACCCTTGATGTCCTCCAGCTCATCGATCTTGCTGATCAGTTTCTCAAGATCGGCCTCGAAGGCCTGATCATGCGCATAGAAGTTCTCCTGCAGACGGAAGTGATAGAGTGGCTCCATGTCCTCGGGGATGGGCCGGAAGTCGGCGGAGACCGGGCAGATGAAGAGCAAGATGGCAGTCATTGCGATCGCGGAATGAGAGAGAAGTTTTTTCATCGGCGCTCCTTTTGGGACTAGAGAACCTGGCCCCTTTTGTATAATGGAGAGGAAGGGTTGGGCAAATTTTCAATTTAAAATTTGCACTTTGCAATTTGAAATGATGTTTTATGAGGGGGAA
>CBDUWG010000123.1:0-6035 GCA_965370845.1 uncultured bacterium | reverse complement strand
GCCGCTTCTCCATGGATAGCGGGACCACCTGGGTGTACGCCGACCTGGACGGCAACAACACCGGCGGCGGGAGCAGCAACAGCTACACCTCCGACCAGGCCGGGCACCTGCAGGTGGGCTGGGTCCTGAACCCCGTTCTGGTCATCGACGACGACTGGGGTCCCTACCAGGGCAATTACACCAGCGCCCTGGACGACAACGGCATCGGTTATGACATGTGGGACACCTCCGTCCTGGGCTCCCCTCCGGCCGGCGTCCTGAACAAGTACCAGACTGTTGTTTGGGAGACCGGTGAGGACGACACCGGCACCCTCACTTCCCAGGACGAGGATAACCTGATAGCATATTTAGACAACGGGGGTAATCTGTTTTTGTCCAGCAAGGGTTACCTGACGGAGGCCGGAGTTCCCAATACGTTCATCACTGACTATTTGCACGTGGATTGGTGGGATAATGACCTGCCGGGCATCGGGCGGGAGCTGGGCGAGTCGGGAGACCCCATCAGCGACGGGATGAGCCTCGAGTTGCTGACACCCCTCTGCGAGGGCACCGACGACATGATCCCGGGCAACGACGCCGTGGGCATTTTCCGGAACGATTACTATAAGCTTAACTTCGGAGGTCTGCGCTATCCCGCCACCGCCAGCAAAAGCGGTTACCGGATGGTCTTGCTCAGCTTTCCCTTCGAGGCCGTTCAGGATGAGGCCGATCCAAACAACCAGCGCACGGTCATGGGGCAGGTGATGACCTGGCTGATGACCGGCTGCCTGCCCCCGGAGGCCCTGATGGCCGGAGATAAGTACCCGGGCTATGTGCCCCTGACCTGGTCGCCCCCTGGCTCTGCGGCGGATACTCTACAGATCCACGACGGCACCTTTGAAGGACGAATTCGGGCCGGAGGAGACGGAAATGTCCTGGCCGTGGGCCTGACGCCTGAGGATTATCCCTGCGTGCTGCGCACCCTGATGTTCTACGTGTGGGACTCTCGCCCGTCGACGGTGGTGGACATGTACGTGTTCGCCGACACCTCCGCGCCGGCCCAGGTCATCGCCGGACCGTACGAGGTAACTACCCTGGGACATGGCGACGGGTGGGTCTTCGTGGACATCTGGGACGATCAGATCATCATCGACAGCGTGTACGTTGGCGTGGCTTACCGATACGCTCAGGACACCGGCGTGGGTGTGGACAGGACCGATCCCTTCCAGGATCTCGGCTGGTGGGGGACCTCGGCGAACGGTCCCTGGACTTTGCTCAGCGACTTCGGTTACCCCTTCAATATCTCCGACCCCAGTATCAGTGCCGTGGTCACTTACGGAGACGGAAGCAGCAAACTCCTCGGCGGCCTCAAAGAGTCCGGTCTGGTCCAGTTCGGGACGGCCACGGCGGACGAGGGCGGCAAGGCCTTCCTGGGATACAATGTCTACCGCGGCGAGACGCCCGGAGGTCCCCATAACTATCTGGATTTCGTGTCCAAAGACCAGACAACATACCAGGACTATTCGGTGACCGGCGGCGAGCATTACTGGTATGCGGTAAGCGCCACCTACCACCAGGAGGAAACGGGTTATTCCAACGAAGAGCAGGGCGATCCCCGCTCTATCCTGCCGCTGCAGGCCATCGCAGACCTGGAGATCGCTTTAGAGTCCAGCGACCTGCGCCTGAGCTGGTCGCCGGTGACCATGGATACGGCGGGCCATCCCAAAGCGGTGGAACACTACACCGTCTATCGGGTCACCGATCCGGGAGCCGTCATCGGAGATGAGGACTCCGTGGGAGCGACCGAGGAGACTTCCCTGGCAGACCCGGGAGCTGCCGGAGATACCGGCGTGCAGTATTTCTACGTGGTCAAAGCGGTGGACTGCGACGGCGCCAAGTCCGCAGAGTCCAACCGCGTGGGAGAGTTCGACAAACAGATGGACAACGGGACCAAATAGTCGGGCAGACAGCGCCAGGTTAATGGTACAGGGGCACGGCATGCCGTGCCCCTATGTACAGAAATGTATGATGTGATCCGAAAACATCGACAACCGTTTGGATTTTGATTGTAGGGGTGCGGTCACCGCACCCTTCAAGCGGCGAATTAGAATCAATCCATTTACAGGGGCACAGCATGTTGTGCCCTTTTTTTCATTATCGAAACTCGACAGAAAAAACAAGAACATCCGTGTTTTGATAATAGGATTGCTCACCAACATCCCTCATCCTGCCAGCATCTTTTCCCCGCGGTCACGATCACGACCTCCAAATTCTCACTCTTCCCATCCGATCACCCAAAAACAGAAACTGTGCCATACCAGATGAAAGCCATTTTCGGCCTATTTTTTGCTAATTTCCTATAAGCAGGATTTTTCCGAAAATAGCGGCCTCTTCAGCGCGCGACGACCGGCTTTTCGGCCACCTCGAAATAGCCCGTGTGCCAAGGCCGGCGGCGGCTGTCCGGGACCATGGCATACTCTTAATCTACCGAAATCCTCGCATTTTGCCATATCAGCAGACAGCAGAAAAAACACTACCTGTTGAAACGGTGCACAGGATGAAAGATAAAAAAAAGACAAAAGACCAACTTGTCACCGAGCTGGCGGAGCTGCGCCGGGAAATTGCCAAGCTGGAAACATCAGGACGCCGCAGAAAACTAGCCGACAAACTGGCCAAGGCTCAGCACGACCTTGCTCTGGCGCTTAATGCTGCCGTCAGACTGGACGAAGCGCTGCGCCTGTGCGTTGAAGCAGCGATCCGCATCTCCGGGCTGGACTGCGGAGGGATCTACCTCGTTGACCAGAAAACCGGGGACCTGGACCTGGCATTCCACAAAGGACTGCCGGCCAAGTTCGTCGAATGTGCCTCACACTACGATGCCGATTCACCCAGCGCACGGCTGGTAATGGCCGGCCAGCCGGTTTACAGCCAGCATGACAAATTGGGGGTGCATCCAGATAAAACTCGCAGCAGTGAGGGCCTGCGCGCCATCGCCATCATCCCGGTGCAGCACGAGACAAAGGTGATCGCCTGCCTGAACATCGCTTCACACACCCTCGACGAGGTGCCCGCTTTCGCCCGCCACGCCCTGGAAACGATAGCCGCCCAGATCGGAGGGGTCATCGCCCGCATGAAGGCCGAGGAGGCCCTGTGGGAGAACCAGGAAAGACTGAGAGCGATTTTCGACGGAACGGTAGATGCCATCTTCACCAAGGATCTCCAGGGAAAGTACGTGACCATCAACAAAGCCTGCCGGGAACTGTTCGGCCTGCCCGAGGAGAAAATCATCGGGAAAACGGACTTCGATCTTTTCCCTCCACAGAACATTCGGCACATCAGAAAAACAGACAAGAAAGTCCTCCGCGGAGAAATCGTCACAGAGGAAGACACCAAACCCCTCGGCGGAAAGACCTACACTTTTCACATCACCAAGGCACCCCTTTTCGACGATCAGGGTAATATCAGGGGACTCTGTGGAATTGCCCGGGATATAACCGAACACAAGCGGGCCGAGAAAGAATTGCTGGAATCCAGAAGGAAAATTAAGCGCCTGCATGGCACAGCTGGTGAATTAGAAGCTTGTCATAGTGAGCATGAAGTATATCAGCTTACCGTCGAGGCCGCGGAGAAAATACTGGCTCTTACCATGTGCTCCCTGGATATCGTGGAGGGGAAAAAATTAGTGGTCAAGGCAACGACCTCTGAATTGCCTGCCGGAGCGAGCACAGAAACCGACCTCGACGAAACCAGCCTGGCCGCGAAGACCTACCGCACCGGCAAGACCATCGTTTTCGGTAAGCTGGCTGAGGTCCCTGAGGCGAGACCGACCCGGGAAGACTTCCGGTCCGGGATCAGCGCGCCGATAGGTGATATCGGCGTGTTTCAGGTGGTCTCCACGAATCCGAAGGCTTTCAGCGATGAGGACGTGGAGTTGCTCGAGTTGCTCCTTGGCCACGCTGCCGAGGCGGTGCGCAGGATCCGCTTACGGAACGAGCTTCGCGAACAGGCCACCCGTGACCCGCTGACCGGGGTCTACAACCGCCGCTACTTCAGCGAAACCATCGAGCGGGAGCTGAAGCGTTCCAAGCGTTATCAGCATCCCATCGGGTTTTTGATGATCGATGTGGACCGGTTCAAGGAGATCAACGACACGCATGGACATCAGACGGGTGATCGGGTGCTGCAGGAAGTGGCCAATTTCTTGCGAGAGAGCGTGCGGATAACGGAAATGGTCGTCCGCTTCGGCGGAGATGAGTTTCTCATCGTCATGCCGGAGATGGAAAAGGATATTGATGCCGTTAAGCGACGACTCATAGAGGCGCTGGCCCGCTGGAATGAGACCAGTGAGCTGTTTGACTTCCCGGTGACATTCTCCAGCGGCGGCGCTCGCTGGAACCCCGACGGTTCAGAATCTGTGGAGCACGTCCTGGCCAGGGCCGACCGGCTCATGTATGCGGATAAGAAGAGGCAAATAGCAGTCAAACATTCAGGCTGAGTAGTTTCGCGGTGCAGGAGAAATAACGCGGATGAAAAAGGAGAAGAAAACAACGACCTCATCTGTACAGGAGCTGAAACGGCTGCGCCAGCGTGTAGCGCAACTTGAACGGGTCGAGTCTGAGCGCAAGCGGGCCGAGAAACTGGCCGATACCCAGCACGACCTGGCTCTGGCGATGAACGCTGCAGTCAGATTAGATGAAGCACTGCGTCTATGCGTTGAGGCAGCGATCGACATCTCCGGGCTGGACTGCGGAGGAATCTACCTCGTTGACCAAAAAACCGGGGCCCTAGACCTGGTATTCCATAAAGGACTGCCGGCCAAGTTCGTCAAATGTGCTTCACACTACGATGCGGATTCGCCCAATGCGCGGCTAGTGATGGCCGGCCAGCCGGTTTACAGCCAGTATGACAAATTGGGGATGCATCCAGATAAAACTCGCAGCAGTGAAGGCCTGTGCGCCATCGCCATCATCCCGGTGCAGCACGAGGGCCAGGTGATCGCCTGCATCAACATCTCCTCACATACCCTCGACGAGGTGCCCGCTTTCGCCCGCCACGCCCTGGAAACGACATCCGCCCAAATTGGAGGGGTCATCGCCCGCGTGAAGGCCGAGAAGGCCCTGCGGGTAGAAAAAGCCTATCTTGAGCAACTATTCGAAAGTTCCCCGGAGGCAGTGGCAGTGGTCGATAACGACAGTCTGGTGCTGCGTGTGAATAGTGAATTCAGCAGAATGTTCGGGTATACGCTTGACGAAACACTGGGCCGGTCAATAGACGAACTGCTTGCGCCGAAGGATCTTCGTAAGGAAGCCTGCTCGCTCACCAAGCGAGTGGTACGGGGTAAAGGGGTCGCTCTTGAGAGTAAGCGTCAGCGCAAGGATGGAACACTGGTCGATGTGTCAATTCTGGGGACACCGATCAAAGTCAGCGGAGGACAGATAGCCGTCTATGCCATCTATCGCGACATCACCGAGCGCAAGCGGGCTGAGCAGGCCTTACGGGAGAGCGAAGCACACTATCATAGCATCTTTAATTCTGCTACCGATGCACTGCTTATCTTCGATGTAGAGGGCAACATTGTGGAGACTAATCCTCAAGCATGCAAGATGTATGGCTATTCTTACGATGAGTTGATAAAACTCTCCGGCAAGGATATCGTTCACCCCGATCATGGTCATCTTTTTAAGCAATTCAAACGAGATGTTCAGACGACCGGTGAGTTTCATGCCGAATCAGTAGATGTCCATAAGGACGGTACTCCATTCAACATCGAGGTCAGAGGATCGGCATTTGATTATGTGGGCAAGCCGCATTTGTTGGCTGTTATAAGAGACATCACCGAGCGCAAGCAGGCCGAGACGACTCAACGGGTGCTGCATCAAATCGCCAACGCCGTCCACACCACCAAAGATCTCAACGAACTTTTCAATACAATCCGTCAGGACCTCGGCGTTATCTTGAATACAGAGAATTTCTTCATCGCCCTCTATGACAGGAAAAGCGACACCTTCACTCTTCCCTATATTGAAGATGAAAAAGACACGTTCGATACCTTTCCC
>CBDUWG010000122.1:0-6109 GCA_965370845.1 uncultured bacterium | reverse complement strand
CAGAATCATGACAATGGCCGTCTTCACATGTCCCTGGGCCTCTGCCAGCACCTGGGCGGCTTTCTCGTAATCGACGCCGGTGACCATCATCACCACCCATTTGGAGCGCTCCTGGAGCTTCTTGCTGGTCATCTGCAGGTCCACCATCATATTGCCGTAGACCTTGCCCAGTCGTATCATGGCGGCGGTGGTCAGCATGTTCAGGACCATCTTCTGAGCGGTGGCCGACTTCATCCGGGTGGAGCCCATGACCACCTCGGGCCCCACCACCGGGCAGATGGCCACGTCCACCGGAAAGTTGATCTCCGACCGGGGCGTGCAGGTGATGTAGAGGGTCCTGGCCCCGATCTGGTGGGCCCTCTTGACCGCCGCCACCACATAGGGAGTGCGCCGGCTGGCGGCCAGGCCGCAGACCACGTCTTTATCCGTCACGCCTCTCTCCGCCAGATCCCGGGCAGCGTTCTCGACCAGGTCCTCCGCTCCCTCCACGGCCCGCACCAGGGCTCCGTAGCCGCCGGCGATGATCCCCTGGACCATCTCCGGCGGAGCCCCGAAGGTGGGCGGGCACTCGGAGGCATCCAGGACCCCCAACCGTCCGCTGGTGCCGGCCCCTATGTAGATCAGCCGGCCCCCCTTCCTGAAGGCCCCGACGATGATCTCCACCGCCCGGGCTACATAGGGCAGCTCCTCCTTGACCACGGGGGCAATCTTGTGGTCCTCGGTATTGATCAGCCGGACGATCTCCAGGGCCGACTTGGTGTCGATGTCCATGGTGGCCGGGTTGCGCTGCTCCGTGACCAGCTGCTTGATCTCGTCGAAAATAGCTCTGCTCATCTCTGAAATCCTCAAAAGCAGGGAATGATTGGCAAATTCTCTGCTTAATTTACCACTTTTTACATAGGTGGTCAACACAATTCTGTTCTCCCGATAAGCGGAAAAGCGGATTTTCCCTTGACATTTCCCCATAGGTGTGATATTGTTTGGACAGTCACGGGGAAGATTTGATATTTCCTGGCAATCGTCTGAGAAAGAAACATCGAAAAAGCACGCAGATGAGCGAAGAGGTTAAAAAGCAGCATCGTTCTCCGGAATTAGTATCAAGAAGGCTGAGGAGTGGCTCTTAGCGTAAAAGAATAACCGACATTATCCCAGATACGGCCGGACCATCATCGTCTCCTACAATTTCAAGATGTACTACTGGTGCGGACACAAGTTGCCCGATCGGAAATCATAAAATGCGTATACAACCGACACAATGGCAGATGCCTGGACGATGGTTCATCTGCTGGCTGTTCATTCTGGTTGCCATGGTCAGCTCGCTGTCCTGTGCGCAGGAGGTGGAAAACACACAAGACTCAACGAGAGCTCTCTTCCAGGAAAAACACCAGGTCTGGCTCAAGCACTGCCAGCGTCCGGAGGTGTGGCGGCACTCCCGGGGCGATGTCTTCGTGAACAATGAGCCCTTCCAACAGATCATCCGGCTGGGCATCCCTGCCCTACCCTACCTCATGGAGAGGATCGAGGAAGCTCCCATCGAGGGACGCCTGCTGCATCACGCCCTGATGGCCATCACCAAGAAGAAGTTCCATGTCCGCCAGGAGGAGATCGACGGCCAGCTCCTCTGGACGGTGGAGGAATTCCCGGATATCGCGCCGGGCAAAAGCCATCCTGATACCAACATCCTGTGGCTCAGATGGTGGCGGGAAAAGATCCAGGAGACCCCGGAGGAGTTCGAGAGGCTGTATCAGGAGTGGAAGGCTCAAAAAGAGCCGGATGAAGCCGAGGGAGCCTACCGGAAGCTGGTGGACCTGGGCGTCGTGGCCCTGCCGGCGATGGTGAAGAAGGTGGCCGGCGGCGAGATAGCTCTGCTACCTGCCATCTCAAAGCTGAGTGAGGGGGCGATACCCGAGGACGCAGAAAGGACCGAGTGTCTGGCCTGGTGGGAGCTTGAGGAAGAGAAATGGACCATCACTTTCCCGGATGCGCAGGAACAGCTCGCCCCCAAAGACACGGCGGCCGTTGCCGGAGGTGAACAGACCCCATGAAAACCGGCGTCAGCTACTATGGAAACAGAATTCCCCGGCACGTCAAGGAGGATATGGCGGAGATCGCCGGAAACCACTGCACCTTCGTGGTTCACACTTGCTCGGAGAACGATCTGCAATATTACCACGGCACCATCGAACAGATCGTGAAGATCTCCCACCAGGCGGGCCTGGAGGTCTGGCTGGATCCCTGGGGCGTGGGCCGGGTGTTCGGCGGGGAGGCATATTCCCGCTTCGCCTCGGAACAACTGCCGGCCCGGCAGATCCTCTCCGACGGCAGCTCTCTCCCTGCAGCCTGCTTCAACCAGCCGGCCTTCCGGGAGTACATGAGTCACTGGACCAGATCGGCCGTCCGGATGGGGGCAGACGTGCTGTTCTGGGACGAGCCGCACTTCATCAAGGTCGATCCAAAAGGAAAAGATGCGCCGTGGGCCTGCCGCTGTGATGCCTGTGAACATAAGTTTCGGCAGCAGTTCGGCTATCCTCTGCCCGGGGAGCTCACCGATGAGGTGCGCCGCTTTCGCCACGACTCCGTGATGGACTTCCTGGAAGAGCTCTGCCATCTGGCCAGATCAGAGGGATGCAAAAACGCCGTCTGTTTTTTACCCGACCAGGAGGACGAAGAAAAAGAGCTGGCCCTGTGGAACCGGCTGGCCGGCATCGAGACACTGGACATTCTGGGCACCGACCCTTACTGGTGGTCGAAAAAGATAGCGGTGGAACCTTTCGTGGCAAACTATGCCGAGAAGATCGTCAGGCTGGCCAGAGAGCATGGCAAGCAGGGCCAGATCTGGGTGCAGAATTTCATGATCACCCCGCAGACGGAAGAGTACATCCGCACGGCCATCCGCACCGCTTATGGGGCGGGCATACGAAATATCGCCGCCTGGAGCTACCGGGGAGCCGGCTACATGGCCTGGCTCAGATCGAAAGACCCTGAACGGGTGTGGAAAATCCTGGGCGAGGAATACGCCCGTCTCCATAAACTATCTCACTGTTGAAAAACACGAAAGCCATGAAGAGCTCAAAGGACAACTTCTTCGAAAAACCGAATGAGGTAAAACGGGGCGCGGGGTCCAGCGAAGCTTTACTGGAACCCCTTGCCGAGTTCGAAGGGCTAATGGAAGAATCTCCCATGCGCGCCGGAGCGCACGTGTCCATCGCCGGGCATATCTACGAATCAGTGGATCGAGCCATCAGTTATGGCTGCGACTGCATGCAGATCTTTTCCCGCTCGCCGCGGAGCTGGCGAGCCAAAGAGCTCGTCGAGGAAGATGTCATTGAATTCCGCCAAAGACGAAAGAACGCGGGCATCGACCCGGTGGTGGTGCACATCCCCTACCTGGTCAATCTATGCACGCCAGACCCCCAGCTGCACGCCAGATCCACCGTCGAGTTCACTGCCGACCTCGCGCGGGCGGCCAGGATAGAGGCGGACTTTTTCGTCAGCCACGTGGGCAGCCACAAGGGAAGCGGCCAGGAGATGGGACTGGCTCAGATCTCATCGGCCCTGCAGCAAATTCTCACTGAGCATAATTCCGAAGTGCTGGTGCTGTTGGAAAACACCTCCGGCTCGGCCAACTCTATGGGGCACACTTTCGAACAGCTTCAGGCTATCATCGAGGCCGTGGATATACCCGGCCGGCTGGGGATCTGTCTGGACACCGCCCACGCCTTTGAGGCCGGCTATGACCTGGCCACCGCGCAGGGGCTGGAAAAAACGCTGGCCGAGCTGGACCGCTGGGTCGGCATCGAGCACCTGCAGATGATCCACGCCAACGACTCCAAAACGGCCCTTGGCTCTCACTCCGACCGCCACGAGCACATCGGCAAGGGCCAGATCGGCCTGGAGGGTTTCCGGAACATCGTCAATCATCCCCTGCTGCGCGGCCTGCCCTTCATCCTGGAGACGCCACACGACGAGCTGGGCGGATACGAGCTTGATTTGCCCATGCTCCGCTCGCTGCGCAAGTAAGAGTGATCCGAAGCGTGGCCTGCCGGAAAAACAGCATCGCCAAAGCGCCGCCGGCAACGAGACACCCCGGGCACCGGCTGACGGCTTTGCCAGCCAGGAAGTTTCGCCGATCAGAATTTGAAACCCCGAGATGGAGGTGAACCCATGTCTGCTTCCAAGAAATCCCTGCGCATCGAGGCCATCTGGTGGCTGGCGGTGATGGCCGCAGCCATCCTGCTGTCCATCGTGCTGCTGGTCAAAGGCGCATCTCAGCGCGCAGACCTGCGGGAGATGCTGGCTGAAAATGAGGCACTAACCGCACAGGTGACTGACCTGCAAAACCGGTGCACAGAATACGAGCAGCGATCCCTGAACCAGCCGAGACTATTACCCTGGGAAATAGAGGGGCTGCAGAAGAAGGGCTTGGAGAACCCCGTGGCGGATCTGGTCGCCGACCTGCAGAATCATCCCGAGCTCATCCCCCACAAGGGCGTTCTGGGTGGCACCATGGCCTTCGGCTTTGCGGAGAAGATCCACGTCTTGACCGAAAAATACGTCCTGGCCTACTTCGAGGATGGACACATCGCCGGCTGGATGCTGCTGGAGTATGGGGTATCCAAGGGGGGAGCGATCTACTGGCGGGTCATCGACTCGTATCTGGACTGAAAAGACAAGAGGATGGCGGATGGATTATGTCCAGGGCTCGTTGTTGAAGTAGAGGAATAATTTCTGATAACAAAACATCTATCAGTAACTGAACATCTTTCGTTCACGGTGGATTCGTTCGTCAAATACACAGGGCGTCACCGAGGGGGGGATAAGCTACATGGAAAAAAGAAGTAGGATGAAAAATGCCCCGAGAATATCGGATAGAGTCAAGCAAATACAAAAATCCGCCATCCATGAGATGACCAGATTGTCGAAAGAAGTAGAGGATGTGGCATTTCTATCGTGGGCGAAACCGACCTCTGACACGCCGGAGCACATCAAGAACGCGGCCATCTCCGCCATCCAGAACGGACTGGTCGGTGGATATTCAGAAGCTTCAGGTCTGCCGGAACTGCGAAAAGAGATCGTCAAGAAGCTCAAGAGAGACAACGATCTCGATGCTGATGCTTCCCAGATACTGGTGACCGTCGGCGCCGTGGAAGGATTGTCCGCCGCGATCATGGCCCTGATCGATCCCGGTGACGAAGTCATCTTCCCATCACCAACCTATTCCACCCATATTCGTCAGGTGATCATCGCCTCGGGAAAACCCGTTCTCGTTCCAACGATTGAAGAGGAAGGATTTATTCTGGATATCGCCGGCATCAAAAAGGCGATCACTCCCCGGACGAAGGCAATTCTGTACTGTTCCCCCTCGAATCCAACCGGCACCGTCTTTTCCGAGGAACAACTTCGTCAGTTGGCCGAAGTTGTTTTAGAGAATAACCTGATGGTGATCACCGACGAGGCATACGAATACTTTGTCTACGATGATCACAGGCATTTTAGCATCGCCTCGGTTCCGGAGATGAGAGAGCACGTGGTCAGCTGTTACACACTCACAAAAACATATGCCATGACCGGATGGAGAATTGGCTATCTGCACGCGGACCAGGAGTTGATTCCCCAAATTCTCAAGGCGCATATTCCTTTTGCCATCTGTGCTCCGGTCGTCTCGCAATATGCGGCCCTGGCCGCCCTGAAAGGCCCCCAGGATTGTGTGGCTGAATTCCGTGAGCACTATCTGTCTGCCCGCAATCTGATGTGCCGGCGTCTTGACGGACTCGGCTCCATCTTCGAGTACAAAAAACCAGGAGGTTCTTACTTGATGTTCCCTAAGATCTTATTGCCCGAGGGCCAGGCTGACTCGACGGCATTCTGTAAAAAACTGCTCAGAGAAGCCAGGGTGTCCACCACACCGGGAATCGCGTTTGGACCGACAGGCCAGGGACATCTTCGGTTATCCTTTTGCGTTTCTGAAGATGAGATCAATAAGGCCTTTGACCGAATGGAGGATTATTTCCGATGAGAACCAAAACCGGCGAACGCCAAAACGCACGGTCGAGAGAATCCCCACCTGGAAGCCAAAAGAAACCATCGTCCAGAATTGGGAGTAAACAAT
>CBDUWG010000121.1:0-6136 GCA_965370845.1 uncultured bacterium | reverse complement strand
GAGTCCGTCTCGCGCACCCATCTGCGCGGCACCCTGGGGTCTGGAGCGGCAGAAATTGTCCTGTCCACCTCTGGAGGAGATATCGATCTGCTGCCCTTGGACTAAGTCTGTTTTCTGCTAGGGGTTTAACTATGAAAAGAAAACGCTATCGCCAACCCATTCAAATCCTCAATCAGCTGATCATCTTGTCTTTTGTTGGCCTGTTGACCGTCTGCGGGTTCAGTCCAACAGTCGCCCAGGAGGTGGACACGACCAGTCCTGAGCCGAAAAAACGAATCTCAGTGGAGATAGAGATCGGGGATGAGGGCGTGATCGTGCGCGACCATGAGAACAAGGAAAGCAAAAAAGCTAAAATCGGCATCATCATCGACGATAATAAAATTATGGTGGACGGCAGTAGCATCGACATCCTTGATCTGGACAGCGCTTTGAAATGCATCACCATCGAGGGCGGAGGCATCGTCAAGTTCGGCGAGGACCTCACTATTGAAGAGGACAAGACCCTGCAGGGCGACGTGGTCGTCCTTGGCGGGAACATCACCGTCCTGGGAACGGTAGCCGGTGATGTGGTCATTCTGGGCGGAGATCTGTACATTAAATCGACGGGCACCATCAAGGGCGATGCCGTCACCGTTATGGGAAAAGTCCATCAGGAACGGGGCGCTGAAATCCGCGGACAGCGCGTTGGAGTACTGCCCATAAGCCTCAAAATACTTTTCAGCATTTTACTGGCGTTTTCCATCATCATATCCTTGCTTCTGGTCATCTTGGCAGTTTTGCTTGCTCCGAAAAATGTAGGCCGGATTTATGAGGCCATCGAGTTAGACTCCTTAAAATCGGCACTTATCGGTATCGTCGCTGCCATTGTGTTCGTTCTGCTGATCATCACTGTCATCGGAATCCCGGTGGCGCTTATCGCCTATTTCGTGGCCGGCGTTATGGGATTTGCCGGAATCAGCTTGTTCATGGGAACTAAGCTCCACAAAGGCTCTGGCCTGAGCCTTAGTTCTCCATTGGCCAAATCCTTTGTCGGAGCTGTGCTTTTAGAGTCGGCATTTATCCTGGCCTGGCTCTCTAATTTGGGCGGTGACGCATTATCTCCTTTGTTCTGGCTTTTCCAACTCGTCGGCTGCATTATCATCTCCGTGGCAAACCTCGTTGGTTTGGGAGCCGCTTTCTGGACTCGTTTCGGCAAACGATCTGTAGCCCCCATCCCGATTCCCGTTCAGCAGACCCCACCACTGTCACCCCAGCAGGATGAAGAGGACAAAGAAATACCAGAAGCTCCTGCGTCCAGTTAATGAACAGCCTTGTAACCCAAAAGTGAATCACAGGGGTTTTCTCAAGGCAACGTCGAATTCCAAAATCTCCGCCATCTCAACCCGACGCCCTTCCGGTGTCGGGTTTTTTTTCAGCGATCTATTTTTGTGGCAACCTTTTCACCACTCTCACACGTCATATTTTACGGTTAGAGATTTACTCGGGGGGAATTGGGTTTGAAAAAAGAACCCGAAGACCGGGATCTGATCCTATGCAGACGATGTCAGCGAGGCGATATCCATGCTTTGGAGGAACTTTACAAAAGACATAAGGATAAGGTATACGCCATCGCCCTCCGGCTGACCAACAATGTGCAGGATGCCGAGGATATCGTTCAGGATGTTTTTATTCAGGTCTATCGAAAAATCGGGGGTTTTCGTGAAGATGCAGCTTTTACTTCCTGGCTTTACCGCATCTCCACGAACGTCTCTCTGAGCGCTCTCCGGCGCAAAAAGCGTCTGGCCAGCAAGCCGGCGGCCGAGGAAATCCTGAGGGCCAGCCCCAACCCCGGAGCTCAGCGCAGCAAACTGCTGAAACCTTTTCTGGAGCAAGCCATCGCTTCTCTTCCGCCGAAATCTCGAATGGTCTTTATCCTTCACGATGTCCAGGGGTTCCAGCACAACGAGATCGCCCAGATGCTAACCTGCTCGGAGGGAACCTCGAAATCTCAGCTGCACAAGGCCCGGGCTCAGTTGCGAAAACGTCTGCTCCCACGCCTGGACCTGATCGCTTCTCTGACCTATGTCTCTGGGGAGAAACCATAGGTGCTCTGCCGTAAAATTCAAGAATTGCTCTCTCTCTATTTGGATGGAGAGCTCAAGCCCACCCGGGTAGCGGCCGTGGAAAAACATCTCTTGGACTGTGGGCAATGCCGAAAGGTCTTAGATGACCTGCGCCTTATTCTCTGTGAGGCGGAAAATCTGGCTCCTGCGCACCTGGCCAGCGATCTATGGCCATCCATTGAACATAGCATTCTGACCCAGCCGACCATCTCGCCTGTCAAGCGCCCACGCCACACCCCGTTATCCGGGTGGCGGCCCAGAATCGCTTGGGCACTGGCACTGGCCGGCACATTCCTCATCGTCTTTTCTCTCCTGCGAGACCGCTTTCCATCGCCCGGGCCTGACCTGGCACCCGCTCAGGATCGTGCTCAGATCCTGGCCACGGCTAAATCCGACATCGACCTTGCCCAAGCACACTATCAGCATTCCATCTCCGCTTTAGAGCAAATCATCGCCCATCGAGCTCACGAGATGGACGAAGATCACACCCGTCTGTACCGTGAAAAATTGGACCATCTAGAAAATAGCATCGACGATTGCACCATCGCTCTGCAGAAAAACTCCTATAACATCGGGGCGCAACGCGCCCTCTTCGACGCCTATGACAGGAAAATATCCACGCTCCGAGAAATGGCCGTTTCGGCCTCATATTAAGCTCCAGGCCATGGTTTTCTCACCGGCGACCTTCATCCCGCTGGTTATCCTGGTCCTGACAGCCACCGTCTTTGCCCAACAGGCAGGGCCGGCTGCGACGGGGGGGCTCTCTGAGTTCCGCGACAGCCGGTTTGCCCTTTTGCCCAGCGCGCAGGATTTGATGGATTCTCTATGGCGAGCCGAAAAATCCGGCCAGGAGATCACGCTGCAGACCTTCGGGCAGAACTCCCGGCAGGCTATGCGACTTTACCAGAAGGCCCTGGGGCGATATTTAGAGGAACTTGCCTGTGTTCCGGGTGCGGACTTGACCTGGCATCGCTGGTGGGAAGCTTTTGACCGGCAGCAGGAACATTACTGGATGATGTGGCAGACCCGTTTCGGCAGGCTGTTCAATCATCACATGCAGAGCATCTGGACGGACGTATACTCGCATCGCCTGGAAAAGACCATCTCCCTCTCCGCAAGACCCACCTTCTCTCTGGCTCACGAGTGCGGCGATGTGGTCATCACCGGCTCATCGAAAGCGACCGCGCAACTGGTCGCTGAGATCAAGATCATCGCCACCTCCCGGGCCGACGCCCAACAATACGCCCAGCAGATCGATTTTGCGGTAACTCAGGAAAACTCTATCCTGAGAGCTACCGTTCTTCTGCCCACCTCTCGCCCCGAAACTGTACAGGGAGTTTCCATCGACCTTGATGTGGAATTGCCCCGCGACTGTCCTCTTCTGGTAGAAAGCTGCTTTGGCAACATTCGCGTTATGGGCATGACCAGGGGGCTCAGAGCCAAAAGCAGCCACGGTTCTCTGGAGGTTCGTGAGTGCAACGGAGACCTGCACCTGGCCAACCGGCAGGGACAGATCAGCGTCACGCAGGGAGAGGGCATGCTCAGTGTGGAGACCAGCTTTGATCCCATCTTCGTGGCTGAATTTCTGGGCGATGTATTCGCCAGCAACAAATTCGCTCCTGTGAACATCGAGGGGGTCTGCGGATCGGTACAGATTGAGAACAGCGCCGGGCTCATCAAAACTGTCGATATCGACGGGGACGTAACAGTCAGAAATCGTCTGGGTCAGGTGGTAGTACAGGGAGTGGCCGGCGATCTTTCGGTGGACAACTCAGGGTCTCCGGTGAACATCGCCGACGTGCTTGGCCAAACGCATATTGAGAGTAAACAGGGTAAGATATGCGCCGAAAAACTCCGCGGAGACGTGATAATTTTCAACCAAAATGGAGATATCGACCTGGCCCTGGACGAGATACGGCAGAACCTATATCGCCTGAACACCTCCTTCGGAGTCGTCCGGCTCAATTTTCCCTCCAGCCCCTCGGCCACCATCTATGCCAAGACCCTCTGCGGCACCATCGACTCCGATTTCCCCCTGGAGATCACCCGGGTGGGAACCACCCAGATGGCTCGCGGCAAGCTCGGCCAGGGGAAAACCCTCATCCAGCTGGATGCCAAAAATTCGAATATCTATCTCATCTCCTCCAAGAGGTGAGGGAAAGGAGAACGTATTTATGAAAACCTCTTTCAATCGTTCAAGAGTCGTGCTTCTTCTCCCCGTGCTTATCTTGCTGGCCACTTCCCTTCTGGTAGTTTCCACCCTCACCGCCCGCGAAACTGAGAAAAATGGCTGGCTGGGCGTCTCCCTGCAAGAGCTCACGGCAGACCTGTGCGAGGCCATGGATATCACGTCAGGCACTGGCGTGTTGATCACGAACGTCGTCGAGGAGAGCCCGGCCCAAGAGGCGGGCATCGCGGTGGGCGACGTCATCCTGAAATACAACGACACGGCGATTACCTCCCCGGGCCGCCTGTCGCGGCTGGTTCGAAAAACTGCTCCCGGCTCGAAGGTGACGGTAGAGATCTCCCGCCAGGGCAAGGAGAAAAGTCTCTACGTGAAGATCGGAGATCTAGAGCGGAAAATGGAGATATATTCTTTGCCCGGCGAAATTGACCTGGACGAAATCCCTCACCTCATTGGCCACTGGCTGGGCCCTGATCTCTGGCTGGGGGTGCATACCGTTGACCTGTCCGATCAGCTGGCTCAGTATTTCCACATCAAGGATGGCCGCGGTGTTCTGGTTAAAGAGGTGATCGAGGACAGCCCGGCGGAAAAGGCCGGGCTTAAAGCCGGGGATGTGATCATCAAAAGCGACGGTGAACGAATCGAGGATACACCCGATCTCCACCAGGTCATCGGAGGGCACGAGCAAGGGGAGGATATGGAGCTGGTGGTAATCCGCGGCGGAAAGGAGAAAAAACTGACCGCCACCCTGGAGGAACCGCCGTTTCGCGATGCAGATAAATTGGCCAAAAAGCTTAAGAAGCTCCCCAAAAAGCTGGAACGCATGATTATGAAGGCTCCCTGTCACGAGCGGATGAAGGTAAAAGCTCCTCTCCATGAGCTGAAGGATATTCACGTGGAGGTAATAAAAGAATTTGACGAGCTCGACATCCAGGAACTTGAAGACCGACTGGACAAGCTGGAAGAGGAGCTGAACCTGATCAAGGAAAAGATAGAGACAGATTGATCCCCCCAATCAGAATCCATTCTTGGCGAGCGCCGGCAGATGGCCAAGGGCTCTGCCTCCCCCCTTATGCCCTTTCACCTTTGTATGGAGACCGTCCGGCGCTCGCTCTGCCCCCCGATTGAGAATCGTTTTCATAGATCGTGGAAAGGGAAGCTCAGAAAGAGAGATATTCCCAAAGCCCGAATACGTGCCATGATCTGCCCATCTCAAACCTCCATATGACCCGCAGTGAAAGTGTTACGGTTCCCTGTTAATTTTCGGTTGCACACCCAGAAACTCGAAGCTCGTTTATCGGTGTCGATGCTGGTTACGAAGCTGGAAACTCGATGCTGGAAGCTGGTAAACCGGCATCTTCAGAAAAGTGGGTTCCCAAACAGAGTTTGGGAACCAGTGGCAAAGAGAGGTTCTCCCAACTCTCACAACTCGCTTAACTCTCTCAACTCTCAGAACTATAATCCAGAATCCAGTATTCAGAATCAAGTATCCGGTTCCATATCGAGCTTCGAACGACTCATCCAGCTTGCTCACCGACACGAACTACAACTCCTGCCCGTTAAACCACTGGATCCTGGAGACGTCCAACTTTTTGACGGCACCCTCCCGGCAACAGAAAAAATAATTATCATAACTTATCATGCTTTATCAATATCTATCACGTTTACCCGGTTTTCGTCTTAAAAAGCCTTGACAAACTCCGTTTTTCCCGCTAAACTTATATATAGAACCGCAAAGGTTTCTGTTCCCTCTTTTCGGGCACCTCATTCTATAAGGAGGTGATCCCATGAGGTCCCTCAAAAAACTGGGCTTTGACATCGGCTACCTGGCCATGCTCACCAAAGAGGA
>CBDUWG010000120.1:0-6152 GCA_965370845.1 uncultured bacterium | reverse complement strand
TGTAGAACAACAGCGACAGGATTCCCAGGATCCACATGCCCGGGTGTACCTCCCGAGCCCGCCCGGAGACTATCTTAAAGAAAGGATACAGCACGAAGCCGGCGGTCATGCCCACCCCGATATTGAAGGTGAAGCTCATCAGCACCACCGTCATGAAGGCCGGGATCAGCTCGGTGTAGTCATCGAATTTTATGCGGGCGACAGAACCGAACATCAACAGCCCGACCACGATGAGGGCCGGGCCGTAGGCCAAAGCGGGAACAGCGGTGAAAAAGGGCGCGAAGAAAAGAGCCAGCAGGAACATGACTGCTGTGACCACTGCCGTCAGGCCTGTTCTGCCCCCCTCCTCGATGCCGGCGGCGGATTCGATATAGGTCCCGGTAGTGGTAGTGCCCAGCAGAGCACCGAAAACAGTGGCCAGAGCATCTGCCAGCATGGGTTTCTCCACCTGGGGCAGGTTCCCCTGCTCGTCCAGCAAGTCGGCCCTGGCCGAAACGCCGATGAGCGTGCCCATGGTATCCACAAAATCCATGACGAACACGGTGAGGATGACGGCGAAGAATCCCCAGGTCAGAGCACCCAGGATGTCCAGCTTAAGGAAAATCGGCCCCAGGCTGGGGGGCATGCTCACCAGCTGATCCGGAGCTTTTGCCACACCGAAGATGAAGGCCAGGATGGTGGTAACCACGATGCTTAACAGCAGGGCGCCCCTGACCTTTTTTATTAATAGCACGCCCATGAGCAGAAAGCAGAAGATGGCCAACAGAACCGGCGTGCTGGTCACCTGACCGATCCTGACCGGGGCTCCCGGCGAGCCCAGAACCACAAGGCCTGTCTCGTTGAGGCCGATGAAGGCCAGAAAGAGGCCGATGCCCGCGGCGAAGCTGAATTTCAATCCCTGGGGAATCGAGTTGGCCAGCCAGGACCGCAGGCGAAAGATGGTCAGCAGGGTGAACAGGACTCCCCCGATAAAGATGGCTCCCAGGGCCGTCTGCCAGCTATAGCCCAGGACCTTCACCACGGTAAAAGCCACAAAGGCGTTCTCCCCCATATAGGGGGCGATGGCGAAGGGCCGATTGGCGTAAAATCCCATGATCAACGTGCCAAAAGCGGCTGACAGGATGGTAGCCACCATGGAGGGGCCCCGGGGAATACCGGCCGCTTCCAGGATGGCGGGGTTGACGATGATGATGTAGGCCATGGTGGCGAATGTGGTAAGGCCGCCGAGGATCTCCCTCTTCACGGTGGTGCCATGCTCTTGTAACGCGAAAAGTTTTCCGAACATGCCCACCTCCTTGTTTAAAGGATAGCCTGTCACTTACGCGGTTTGTCCTCTTCACCGGCCCGCCGAATAGCCCTGAGGATGGCCGAGTAGCCGGTACAGCGGCAGAGGTGACCGGAGATGGCCTCTTTGATCTGATCCTCATCCGGGTGAGGAAGGCGATCCAGCAGGGCTCTGGCCGAGAGAACCAGACCCGGGGTGCAGAAACCACATTGCACCGCTCCCTCATCGATAAAAGCCTGCTGAACGGGGTCCAGTTCTCCGTCCTGCTCCAGCCCCTCGATGGTCACGATCTGGTGACCCTGGGCCTGGACGGCCAGGATCAGGCAGGAGTTAACCGGCTGGCCATCCATCAATACCGTGCAGGCTCCGCACTGCCCTTTGCCACACCCCTCCTTGGTGCCCGTCAAACCAAGATGGTCCCGAATCAGCTGCAGAAGAGTGGTCTGGGGCGCCACCTCCACCCGGTATGGTCGATCGTTGACCACCAGCTGGACGATCAATTCCGGCGAGTCTTCTTTCACTTCGTCCTCCGAATCTCGCGGGCCACCGCTGCCATCGTCGGCTCTATATGGGTGGGCTGCGCAGCAGCCTTCAGCGCGGCCTGCACATCTTTGAGGCCGCTGCCGGTGACCACCACCACCACTCGCTCATCCGGCCCCACCCTATCCTGGGAAAGGGCCTTGAGCAAACCAGCGAATCCGGTCACCCCCGCCGGTTCCCCGAAAACTCCGCTTTTTCGGGCCAGAATGCCCATGGCCTCCAGGATCTGCCCATCTTCGACTGCCACCATGAAACCTGCGGAATCCCGCACGGCCCGCAGGGCCTTCAAGGCATCACGGGGATGGCCCACGGCTATGCTGTCGGCTATGGTCCGTGGAAGAACCGTCTGCACTGGCTGGCCCGTTTCAAAAGCTCGCCTGATAGGCTGACAGCCCTCTGCCTGGACTCCCACCAATCGAGGCATCTTATCTATAAATCCCAGTTGCAGCAGGTCGTGAAAACCCTTCCACAATCCTCCGATGACACAACCATCCCCCACCGAGACGAAAACTGTGTCCGGAGCCCTCCACCCCAATTGCTCGCAGATCTCCAGGGCAGCCGTCTTCTTCCCCTCGGAAAGATAGGGGTTATAGGCGGTGTTGCGGCTGTACCAGCCGAACTGGTTGCTCGCTTCCAGGCACAGGTCAAAGGCCTGATCATAGGTGCCTTGAACCAAAAAAACTTTCGCCCCGTAAGTCAGCAGCTGAGCCACCTTGGCTTGGGGAGCATTATGGGGAACGAAGATGATACTGCGCAATCCAACGCTGGCGCTGATGCCAGCCAGAGAGGAGGCGGCATTTCCCGTGGATGCGCAGGTGATGACCTGATGGCCCAGTTCCATGGCCTTGGCCACGCCGACGGCGCTGGCCCGGTCCTTGAAAGACGCGGTGGGATTGCGGCCATCATCCTTGAGATATAGATTGGGGCAGCCCAATTCCTGGCCCAATATCTCGGCCTTGTACAGGGGAGTCCAGCCCACCTTCAGGGGCGGGCGGGGAGCCTGGGGAAACACCGGCAGCAGGTCCAGATAGCGCCAGATAGTCATATCCCGGTTGGCCGAGAGCTTATCCTTGGTAAATCGCCGAGCGATGAGCGGGTAATCGTAGACCACATCCAGTATTCCCTCCACCCCACAGGAAGGGCAGACATAGGAAACCTTCCGCGGATCGTGATCTTTCCCGCAAATCATACAGCGTAAACAGGATACTTGATCCATGACCTCCTCGTGTCCCCGGCGTCAGCGGGCCGTGATCCTGGTTCCCGCCTTTCCCCTGATGGCCTCCACTATCCGCTCCGGTGAGGTAATGATCACCTGGCCACCGCCCTTCTGGAGAAACTGAATGGCGGCCTTGATCTTGGGCTCCATGCTTCCCGGAGCGAATTGACCCTCTTTCAAAAATGCCCCGGCCTCCCGGATGGTCATGTGGGAAAGGATTCTCTGGTCGGGCCGGCCGAAATTCACATATACATGATCCACGGAGGTGGAGATGAGCAATAACTCTGCTCCTATCTCGGCGGCCAGAAGGCTGGAGGCATAATCTTTATCGATGACCGCCGCCGCCCCGGTCAAGAACCCCTGCTCATCCCGGACCACAGGTATGCCCCCTCCCCCAACGGAAACAACAACAAATCCTTTTTGTATCAAAACATTAATGCTCTCTAGCTCAACTATCTCCTGAGGTGCCGGGGATGCTACGACCCGCCGGTATCCCCTCCCGGCATCCTCTATTATCTCCCACCCCTCCTCCCGTTGACACTTCAGAGCTTTCTCCTTGTCGTAAAATGGTCCGATGGGCTTGCTGGGGTGCTGAAAGGCAGGATCATCGGCATCCACTACCACCTGGGTAACCACGGTGACCACCTGCTTGTCAATCCCCCGGCTTCTAAACTCATTGCCCAGAGACCTCTGGATATGATAGCCAATGGCTCCCTGGGTGTCAGCGCCGCAGGAGTCAAGGGGCACCGCATGCAACACGTGGCAGGACAACTCAACCCGCCGCAGGATGAAGCCCACCTGCGGTCCATTGCCATGGGTGATGACCACCTCGTACCCGGCCTCCACCATGCCAGCGATATGGAAGCAAGTCCTGGCCACCGCCTGGTACTGATCGGGAACGGTCTGGTGATCTTTATCCTTGATCAGAGAGTTACCGCCTATGGCCACCACGGCGATTCTTGACATATCTCACTCCCCCATGGTCAGGGCCATGACAGCCTTCTGTACGTGAAGGCGATTTTCGGCCACGTCGTAGATGATGGACCGGGGACCGCTGGCCACGCCATCGCTCACCTCGTGACCTCGGTCCACAGGCATAGGGTGAATATACAGGGCGTCGTTGGTCAGCTCCATGCAAGATTCATCGCAAATCCAATCACGGTACTGCATGGCTTTTTCGACCTCTTCCTGCCTGTTAAAACCACCCTGGTAGGCCACCGGACTCATCCAGTTGCGTGAATAGACCACGTCGGCCCCCTCGTATCCGGCCCGGCTGTCGTTGAGGATCTCGAACGTGGACCCGGTGGCAGTACAGTTGGCTCTCACCTGGTCGGTGACCTGCGGATCCAGATCATATCCCCGGGGATACGCCACGGTGATGTCCATGCCCAGGCGGGAGTTGATCAACAGGCTCTCCTGCACCGAGCACCAGGCCCGGGCCAGGGCACCGTGACCCCAGATCTGCAACAGCTTCTTTCCCTTTAGGTTGTCGGTGTTAAAAGCCTCCCGCATGCCCATCACGTCGGCCAAACCCTGGCAGGGATGGAATTTGTCGTCGGCCATGTTGATCACCGGGATGGAGGCCTGCTCCGCGTACTGGCGAATGAGCTCATCCCCATCTCCGTAAGCCTCGATCTTATTTTCCAGAATGCGAATGCCCATGCCGCAGGCATAGCGGCTCATCACCTTGGCGGCATCCTCAATGGTCTCACCGGCGCTGCTCTTGGTCCTCAGGCGCATCCCCCCTGGCTCCAGGAACTGAGCGTGGCCACCCAGCTCCGTGGCGGCCGCCTCAAAGGACTGACGGGTACGCACCGAGGGGTTGTAGAAAAACATCAGAAAGGTCCTGTGCTTGAGCAGCGAAGTATACTGGTCCGAAAACCGACTGGCCTTCATCTGTCGGGCCAGTTTGAGCACCTGCTCCAACTCCTCCAAGCTCCAATCCTGAGTGCAGATGAGATCTTTTCCGTAGAGTTCTGACTTTGCCATATTTCCCCTCGTCTCCTATCTCATGGTCAGGGCCATAACCGCCTTTTGAACGTGCAAGCGGTTCTCCGCCTCGTCGAAGACCACCGACCGGGGGCCATCGATGACCTCGTCGGTGACCTCAAAACCCCGGTCACAGGGCAGACAGTGCATGTAGATGGCTCCCGGCTTGCACAGATCCATTTTGGCCTGATTGCAGATCCAATCTTTGTGCTCGTTGAACAGCCCTTCGGTCTTCTCCATCTCCAGCCTGGCCGAATTTGGCGGGATGTTCTCCAGACTGGTCCAGGATTTTGGATAGACTACATCGGCGCCGTGAAAAGCCTCCTGCATATCGTTGGATATCTGGAAAGAACCACCGGAATTCTCCGCATTGACCTGGCAGGCCTTGATCACCTCGGGGTCCAGCTCCAGCCCTTTGGGGTGGGCCAGGACCACCTCCATGCCCATCTTGGTGGCACCGATGACGGCACTCTGCGGCACGCTCAGGGGTTTCTCCACGCTGGGAGAGTAAGCCCAGCTCATCACGAACCGCCGGCCGGCAAACCCGCCCAGCTTTTCCTTAACGGTCAGCAGATCTGCCAGAGCCTGACAGGGGTGGTATTTATCGCACTCCATGTTGATGATGGGAATGTCTGACCAGCGGGCGAACTCGTCGATGATCTTATTGGCTTTTCCATAAACCCATCCAACGGGATTCCCATACATCCTGATGGCGATGGCGTGACCCATGCGAGATAAAGTACGGGCCACATCCGAGACCCTCTCTGTGGAGTAGGCCTGCTCGTCTCCCTCCAGGGCCGGTGTATAAATCTTACCGGGGGACAGGAAGTGGGCATGGCCGCCCAGCTGGGTCATGCCGGCCTCAAAGCTGTTGCGGGTACGCAACGACTGATTGTAAAAGATCATGAACAGACTCTTATCGGAGAGCAGATGATGGGGCTCGCCGGTGACGAACTTGCGCTTCAAATCCAGGGCTACGTCCAAGAGGGTATCGATCTCCTCCCGTGAGTAGTTCAGCAGGGTGATGTAGTCCCTTCCGCGGAAGGTGTTAGTTTTAATGTAGCATTACCTCCTGGAGAGACGAAGAGAAATGGAAAGTCTATCCATCTTCGCAAACGAATA